>JAIWOH010000116.1 GCA_020216985.1 Nitrospira sp. | reverse complement strand
CGGCACGGGTCGCACGGCGCTCAATCAGGAGGAGGCGGTCGCCCTGATTCTGGAGAAGTACGAGGTCTGTTGCGGCCTCTTCGGTTCCTACACGACGCCCGAAGGCGTCGTGGGAGGCTTCGACCGGTCTCGCTGGACAAGCGGCACCCCGGCCGAGCGCGTGGCGCTTCTGCCAGCCGCCCAGGAGCATATTTTAGCGCAGGACAACGGCAAGGATCGCTGTGTGCGCGCTGTCCGCGAGCTGTCGCAGGCATTCGCCCTGGCGGTGCCGCACGAAGAGGCCCTGCGCATCCGTGACGACGTGGCCTTCTTCCAGGCGGTGCAATCGGTGCTCGCCAAGCGTGCGCCGGGCGACGCACGGCCCGAGGAGGAACTCGATCACGCCGTGCGCCAAATCATCTCCCGTGCGGTGGCCCCCGAAGGCGTCGTCGACATCTTTGCTGCCGCGGGTCTGAAGAAGCCGGACATCTCCATCCTCTCCGATGAATTCCTCGCCGAGGTGCGCGGCATGCCTCAGCGCAACCTCGCGGTCGAGCTGCTGCAGAAGCTCCTTAAGGGCGAGCTGTCGACCCGGCGCCGCAAGAACGTCGTGCAGGCGCGCTCGTTCGCCGAGATGCTGGAGCAGACCATCCGCCGCTACCAGAACCGCGCGATCGAGGCGGCGCAGGTGATCGAGGAGCTGATCCAGCTCGCGAGGGACATGCGCGAAGCCAACGCCCGCGGCGAGAAACTGAACCTCAGCGAGGACGAACTCGCCTTCTACGACGCGCTGGAGACGAACGACAGCGCGGTCAAGGTGCTGGGTGACGAGACGCTCCGGACCATCGCGCGCGAGCTGGTCTCCACCGTCCGCAGCAACGTCACCATCGACTGGACCCTGCGCGAGAACGTGCGCGCCCACCTGCGCGTGCTGGTCAAGCGCATCCTACGCAAGTATGGGTACCCGCCCGACAAGCAGGAGCGCGCGACGCAGACGGTGCTGGAGCAAGCGACACTGTTGTCGGCGGAATGGGCGATGGGGTGAGAGATACCTTTCCCTGCACTCGTTACAATTGGACGGCGCTCTCACCACCGATCAGTGCGCAGAGACAGTGCGCTGCTCACCATGCTGAGAACGCATCGGCAACCTCTCCTGCTCGCCTCCCTCAACCCCTACAAACCGTGATACACTGCCGGCAGCGCCAGACCGAGAAAAATGATTCACATCTTTGCACCTTTTAGAGAATCGATGTCTTCGTTTGTGTCCTTTGTGTCCTTCCAACAGTCTCGACCGATTAAACTCCCCTTTCCCTGTGCCTGCCGAGGTCTGTCACACGCGGGAGATTGAGGCATGCGCGCCTGGTTGATGGACCATTATCAGGGGGTGGATCGGCTCCGACTAGCGGAGGTGCCGGATCCTCGACCGGGAGCCGGTGAAGTGGTGCTGAGGGTTCTGTTTGCTGCGCTCAATCCCGCTGACGCCTTTTTGGCGCAGGGACTCTATCCGGCTCGGCCGTCTCTCCCTCATGTATTGGGACGAGATGGAGTCGGCGTAGTAATCGCTGTTGGTTCCGCTGTTCGTGACTGGCGACTGGGAGATCTCGTCGGCATTCTCCGGTGCGATGCGGGAGTGACTCACTGGGGGACCCTTGCCGAACAGGTGGCGGTTCCAGCACACAGTGTCGTGCCAATCCCCACTGGCTGGTCGCCGGAGGAGATGGCCGGGGCTCCGCTTGTGTTTCTCACCGCCTGGCAGGCCTTGACACAATGGACCGACCCTGCAGCCCCTCCCCCACCGGGCCACCGGCTGCTCGTGACCGGCGCCTCGGGCGGAGTGGGTGTGGCCTCGATCTTGTTAGGCAAATCGATGGAACTCACGGTCATCGCCCTGTCGCGCAGCCAAGAGAAGGGAGCCCGGCTTCGCGAGCTTGGGGCCGATTATGTGTTCGATCCGAGCGATCCGAACGTGGTGAAGACCATCACCACCGCGCTTGGCACACACCCGATCAACCTGGCCGTTGATACGGTGGGAGGACCGTTCTTTCCGAAAGTCATCGCGTTGCTGGGCCACGGCGGCCGTGTCAGCATCGTGGGACGGAGCGGCGGGACCGTGCCTCAATTCAATACCGCCACACTCTTGTTTCATCGGATTCGTCTGGGAGGAGTGTCGGTCGGGGATTATGGTCATCAAGAAGCGCGGGGCATCTGGGAAGATATCGTTCGCCGTCTTCACTCTCTCGGTCGGAAACCAGTGGTGGATTCGATCATGCCGTTTGAAGCGGTCATACAAGGGTTTGCCCGGCTTGCCCAAGGTCCGCTGGGCAAGGTGCTGGTCCGTGTGGCCTCATAGAGAGGCCGGGCCCCTTCCTGCCGATCGTTCGGTCAACGGATTTTCCTGAAAGACACGGCCCTATCGGCGCTCGCCGATCTTGGGCTCGGTTCCCCTGAGCAGCCGGATGATGTTGTCCTTGTGTTTCACGACGATCAGTGCGGTAACCGTGAGGGAAAAGAGCAGGAACGGTCCAGTGGGACGCACAAACAGCGCGATGATCGGAAACAGTCCAAACGCGGTCAACGCCCCTCCGGAGGAATAGCGCCACAGGGCCACCGCTCCGACCCAAGCCACGAGCAGCACCAGCCCGATCATGGGGGCCACGCCGAGCACGGAGCCCAGCGCCGTCGCCACTCCTTTGCCCCCCTTGAACTTCAAAAACGGTGAATAGAGGTGGCCGATGAAGGGAGCGATCGCAATCAGAAGAATCGGCCATTCCGTCTGATACCACTGTGTCGCTCCATAGGCCATGATCCAGCCCTTGCCCATGTCGCCGATCAGGGTCAGGATACCGGCCTGTTTCCCGGCCACCCGCAAGACATTCGTGAATCCCACATTCTTGCTGCCGACCGTCCTCGGATCCGGCGCCCCCATCAGTTTACAGACCACGACACCGAAGGGAATCCCGCCCAGCACATACCCAACAAGGATGAGCGGAAGGGTCGATCCGGAGAGATCCATGAGTGACGTCTATTCTTCCGGCGAGTCGCCGCCACCATTCACGGGAGATTTCGCCCCTTGGCGAAACATCTCCGGCTGCGTGAAAAACTTGATCATCAGATGATTCTGACCGGGCCAGTCTCGATGGCCGCCCGATCCTTCGCAATAGAGCGTCGGCCCGTTCGCATCGCAATGTTGATACGCGACACACCCGGCCTCGATCACGATGGTCTTTGTCGCGTCGCAATGGTTGCATGAGGCCCACCAGGCCGCCGTTTGGCGGCCCCAACCGGGAAATAATCGATCGTGTTTTCCGTGGAGAATCATGACCGGCAGCGGCGCCGGACAGTGATAGGCCTCCAGATCCTTGCCGGTCCATCCCGCCGCGCTCGGCGCGATGGCGGCCGGGACATGCTTCGTCTGCTCAAGCACCGCCAGCGCCAACGCCGCCGTACCTCCGTCCGAGTGACCGGTGGCGTACACGCGCCGCTCATCCACGCACCAGGTCTTGGCAATCTCGCCGGACAACGCCCCTAGTTTTTCAATGGTGGGAATGTTGAGCGGCTGATGATCGACATAGGCGACGATCACCCCAGCCTTCGTCGCCGTCGGCGTGAGTCCGGTGAACCGCTCCATCGCTTGACCGCTCTGGCCGGCCGCGGCATAGACCATCAGCAGCGGATGGGCGACCATGGGGTCGTAATTGGACGGAGTGCGTACGTGATAGCGGAGACCTGAAACCGACACATGGCCGTCACTCACGCCGGCCACACCAGGCCGAACTCCTGCCTCGCATCCAACCGTCCGGAGGCCGGGGTACTCATAGGCTTCGACTTGTGGAGGAGGCTCCCCATTCTTCTGGCAGCCAAAGACCATGAAGGGAAGGCTCAAGAGACAGAAGACCTGCTGAAGAAAAGGGTCGTTTTTCACGACGGGCGGTCGATCGAAGCCGGTTCAGAACCCCTTGGCCACGACTTGCTTCCAGAAACTCCGCACGTACTGCCAGCCGGACAGATAGCCCAGCACAAGCGACAGGTAAAGGGTCGCGGTCCCCACGAGATAGACGTTGCCGAATTCGGCCAACCAGGTTCCGTCCAAGATCAACAGCACGATCGCCACCACTTGAAGGGCCATCTTGTACTTGCCCATCGTCTGCGCCGCGATGATCATCCGTTCGCCGGCGGCCATAGCGCGGATGCCCGTCACGGTCAATTCCCGAGCGATGATGAGGATCGCCACGAGCGCGCCGACTCGATCGACGTTGACGAGCAGAATGAGCGCCGACAACACCAGCAGTTTGTCGGCGATGGGGTCGAGCAGCTTGCCCAGCTTCGTAATCTGACCGGTGCGGCGGGCGATGTATCCGTCAAGCAAATCGGTGACGGCCGCGGCGGTGAAGATGACGGCGGCCAGTAACGACCGGTCCGGCGTCGGTTCCATGAAGACGAGCACAAAGATCGGGATCAACAGGATCCGTCCCAACGTGAGCACGTTGGGCAGATTGAGGGAGTCTTGCCCGATCTCTTTCCACGTTTCGAGGACGCGGTTCATACGATTCCGTTTTTGAGTAGATCGTGCAGATGGATCACGCCCAGGATGCGGCGATCGCCTGCCGTCACGACGAGCGTGGTGATGGAAAACCGTTCCATGATTTCGACCGCTTTCGCCGCCAAATCATCCGGCCCGATTGTTTTGGGATTCCCCGTGCTCAGGTCTTTCGCCGTCGCATGGACGACGTCTCCTCCCCGCTGGAGAAATCGTCGCACGTCGCCGTCGGTGATGACACCGACCAATTCGTCATGTTCATCCACGACGGTGGTCATGCCGAGCTTCTTCTCCGTCATTTCCAAAATGGCGGCCATCCCCGCCGTGGATTCTTTGACCTTCGGGACGGCCGAGCCGGCGTGCATGAGATCCTTGACCGTGACGAGCAACCGACGGCCGAGCGTCCCGCCCGGATGAAACAGCGCAAAATCCTCCCGTTTGAAGCCCCGCCTCTGCAGCAGCGCGACGGCAAGGGCATCACCCATGGCCAGGGTGGCGGTGGTGCTGGCGGTAGGGGCCAATCCCAACGGACAGGCTTCTTCCGCCACCGATACGTCCAACGCCACATCGGCGTGTTTGGCCAGCGTGGAATTCATCCGCCCCGTCAATGCAATCACCGGCATCCCCATCCGCTCGACATAGGGCAGCACTTGAAGCAATTCCTGCGTCTCTCCGCTGTTGGAAATGGCGATCAGCGCGTCCCTCCGCGCCAACATGCCGAGATCCCCGTGCACCCCTTCGGCCGGATGGACAAAGAACGAGGGCGTGCCGGTGCTGGCGAGCGTCGCGGCGATCTTTTGACCGATGAGGCCCGATTTGCCCATGCCACACACCACGACCTTGCCCTCGCACCGCTCGAGCACATCAACGGCCCGGACGAACGTTTCGTCCAGCCGATCGACGAGAGCAAGCACCGCACGGGCCTCGATCTCGAGCACACGCTTGCCCTCTTCAAGACCCTCCGGACGCCCGCTGTCTCTCGACACCGACGACGAGACCGACATGGCGGATGCCCCTAGTTTTCTCGATTTGCCGCGTTCCATACCCGCAGGACCCGCTCCAACAGCGTTTTCAGTTGATGCAACGGCACCATGTTCGGTCCATCCGACAAGGCGCGGTCCGGATCGGGATGCACTTCCATAAAAAACCCATCGACGCCGGCCCCCGCCGCCGCGCAGGCGAGCGGCTCCACGAACTCCCGCTGGCCGCTCGATTTGGTACCGCCCCCGCCGGGCAACTGTACACTATGGGTCGCGTCGAACACGACGGGATATCCGAACCGCCGCATGATGGGAAAGGACCGCATGTCCACCACCAGGTTGTTGTACCCGAACGACGACCCCCGTTCGGTCAGCAACAAACGGCGGCTGCCGCATTCTTCGACTTTTTTTACCACGTTTTCCATCTCGGCGGGGGAAAGAAACTGCCCCTTCTTCACGTTGACCGTCTTGCCGGTGTTCGCCGCCGCGATCAACAGATCGGTTTGCCGACACAGGAACGCCGGAATTTGGAGCACGTCCACGATCGTCCCCGCCTCCGTCGCCTGTTGCTCGGTGTGCACGTCCGTCAAGACAGGAACGCCGATCTCCGCCTTCACTCGCGCCAAAACAGCCAGCCCCTTTTCCAATCCAGGTCCGCGGAACGACGAAATCGACGTGCGATTGGCCTTGTCAAACGACGATTTGAACACATAGGGCATCCCCAGTGATCGGGCGATCTCCGCCACCCGTCCCGCCGTCTCCATCGCCAACTGTTCGCTTTCGATCACACAGGGACCGGCGATCAAGAACGGCGGCCGCCCGGGCCCGACCGTGATGGAACCGATCTCAACGAGGTGCGCCATGGTGGTTCTGCTCCGGCTTCGATCGCGGTGGAACGGGGTGGAACGTCGTCCGTTTCTTGACTGCGTCGCGGCCTCGGCCCCGACTTTCGCTCTAGCGCCCCAGTTTTTTTTGCAACGCCGCGCCCACGAATCCGCTGAACAGCGGGTGGGGGCGATGGGGACGAGAATTATATTCGGGATGGAACTGGGTTCCCAAGAACCAGGGATGATCCTTCAATTCGATGATCTCGACCAGCCGACCGTCGGGAGACAAGCCGCTCAGCACGAGCCCCTTCGCCGTCAATTGCTCGCGATAAGCATTGTTGAATTCGTACCGGTGGCGGTGACGCTCGCGCACTTCTTCCACTCCGTACATTTTCTGCGCGAGCGTGCCCTCGCCGAGTTTGCACGGATACGCGCCCAGGCGCATCGTGCCGCCCTTGTCGCTGACTCCATGCTGGTCGGACATCAAATGCACGACCGGATGCGGAGTGTGCTCGTCGAACTCGGCGCTGTTGGCGCCGGCCAGCCCGGCCACGTTACGGGCGAATTCGATCGCCGCGCACTGCATGCCCAGGCACAAACCGAGAAACGGGATCTTCCGCTCCCGCGCGTAGGTGATCGCCGCGACCTTGCCCTCGATGCCGCGAGTCCCGAACCCTCCGGGAATGAGAATGCCGTCGGCCTCGCGCAACAGCCGTTCCGTTCCCGATCGCTCAACGTCTTCGGACTCGATCCAAGCAACGTTGACTTTCGTCTCGTGATCGATCCCCCCGTGAACGAGCGCCTCTCCCAGGCTCTTGTAACATTCCTTCAGTCCCACGTACTTGCCCACCAGCGCGATCGAGACCTCGTGTTTGGGCCGTTTGATCTTCTGAACCATCGCGTCCCACTCGCGGAGGTTCGGCTGACCCGCTTCCAGATGGAGGAGGCGAACGATCAACTCGTCCAGTCCTTCCTTGCGAAAGACGATGGGGACTTCATAAATCGTTTCGACGTCCTTGGCGGTGATGACGGCGTCTTTTTCGACGTTGCAGAACAGGGCGATCTTGCTCTTCAACTCCGGCGGCAGGTACCGATCGGTCCGGCAAAGCAGAATGTTGGGTTGGATACCGATTTCGCGCAGTTTATTGACCGAGTGCTGGGTCGGCTTGGTCTTGAGTTCACCGGCGGCGCTGATGTAAGGCACCAACGTGAGGTGGACGTACAGCACGTTGTCGCGACCTACGTCATAGGGCAACTGCCGAATAGCCTCGAGAAACGGCAGGCTTTCGATGTCACCGACGGTGCCGCCGATCTCGACGATGGTGACGTCTTTGTCTTGGGCGATGCGGGTGATCGTGTGCTTGATCTCGTCGGTCACGTGCGGTACCACTTGCACCGTGCCGCCGAGATAATCTCCGCGCCGTTCTTTCATAATGACCGAGTGATAGATCCGCCCGGTCGTGTAATTGTTCTCCTTCGTGAGCGACAGCGAGGTAAATCGCTCATAGTGCCCCAAATCCAGATCGGTTTCGGCCCCGTCGTCCGTCACGTACACTTCGCCGTGCTGATAGGGATTCATCGTCCCCGGATCGACGTTGATGTACGGATCGAGCTTCAAAAACGTGACCTTGAGTCCGCGGCTTTCGAGCAGATTGCCGATGGACGCCGAAGCCAATCCCTTCCCCAATGAGGATACGACCCCGCCCGTCACAAAAATAAATTTGCTCATGGCTGCCTCCCTCGCCATTCCGGCTGCAGGCACCCGTCTTTCATTCGCATCGCCTCACGCGGGACTTCTCAATTGAATTTCCCGCCTGATGATCTCGAATTCGCGCAGTCTCTCGGCGACGACGGACACGTCGTCCGGCCGATCGACCCGCAACGATGCGTGTTTGGTTTCCCATACTCTGATACGAATCCCGTGTTCCAAAGCCCGCAACTGCTCCAGTTTCTCGGCGTGTTCCAACGAACCGGTCGGTAGGGCCGCCAGCTTGAACAGCGTTTCCCGTTTATACATGTAGAGCCCCAGATGAACATAATGCAACCCGCCGACGACTCGACGGTCCGCATCATCGCGCACGACGGGAATCGGCGCCCGAGAAAAATAGAGGGCGTCACCGCGCGAATCCGTCACCACCTTGACCACGGCCGGGTTGTGCAGATCGTCCGTCGTATCCATCACCCGCTTCAAGGTGCCCATCTCGACGTTGCTTCGGACGAACGGATCGATCAGGTCGTTCAGCAGTTTGGGACTCAAGAGAATCTCATCGCCTTGCAGGTTCACGAACAGGTCGCCCGCAAACATGCGCGCCACCGCCGCGACTCGATCGGTGCCCGTGCGGTAGTCCCCGTTCGTCATGACCACACGTCCGTTGAACCGCTCGACCGCCTGTTTGATCCGTTCGTCGTCCGTCGCCACCATGACGTCGGACACAAGGTCGCAAGCCGCCGCCTGTTCATACACATGTTGGATCATCGGCTTGCCGTTGAGCAGGATCAGCGGTTTGCCAGGAAATCGTGACGAGCCGTACCGTGCGGGGATGACGACGGTGACGGGACGCGCATTACCCATGTTCCACCGCCTCCATGAGTTGCTCCGGCGAGACCGTCGCGGTTCCCACCATCCCCACCACGATGCCGGCCGCGTGATTCGCCAACATGGCCCCATGCCTGACGCTCGCGCCGACGGACAACGCCAACGCCAACGTGCCGATGACCGTGTCGCCGGCGCCGGTGACGTCGTAGACCTGCTTGGCCTTGGTCGGCAAATGCCACGAAGCGCCGTCGCCTTCGTACAAACTCATGCCCTTTTCGCCGCGCGTGATCAACACGGACTGACAACCGAGTCGTTGCCGAATCACGGCGCCGGCTTCGTTGATCGCCTGATCGTCGTCGCGGTGCAATCCGGACGCCTGAACGGCCTCAAGGTGATTCGGCGTCACGACCGTCACGCCTTTATAAAACCCGAAATGCTCGACCTTCGGATCGACGATGACGGGAACCCTTCGCAACGCGGCCAGCCTGGTCAGCTCGGACATCAGCGAAGCCGAGACGACACCCTTCGCATAGTCGGACACCACCAGACACGACAGCTCCCGCAAGCGCGATTCGACATAGCGCAGAATTCTCCGTTGGAGCGGAACCTTGAGTTCACGCCGCGCTTCGATATCGTATCGGACGACCTGTTGGTTATGGGCGATGACTCGGCTTTTTCTGGTGGTAGGGCGGTCTTGATCGATCACCACCCCCCCGCGTCCGGACCGTTTCCCCCCGAGCTCTTTCAGCAAGAGCCGCCCGCTTTCATCCGCCCCGATCACGCCGCAGATGTCGGCCTTTCCTCCCAAAGCCAAGATATTGTTGAACACGTTGGCGGCGCCTCCCAGGCGAACGGACTCGGATTCCACATGGACAACGGGAACCGGCGCCTCGGGGGAGATACGACTGACCTTGCCGATGACGTAATGGTCGAGAATCAGGTCCCCTACGACGAGAACGGAGGCCTGAGGAAATCGTTGGATGTACCGGCGAAGCATCCGTGGTGTCGGCTCCTTGTCGCCGCCCGTCTCCTCCATCATCGCCTCCTCCTCGTTATCGAATGGCCTTGCCCAACCGCTCCCATCGGACCCATTCGGTCCAATTTCCCTGCCCGTTCCATGACCAATAGATGCGAAAGGCCT
>JAIWOH010000115.1 GCA_020216985.1 Nitrospira sp. | reverse complement strand
TGCCCCGAATTTTCTCCTCCCGCACGTACCCCCAGAACCGGCTGTCGAGGCTCTGATCACGGTTATCGCCCATGACGAAGTAGGACCCTTCGGGAACCGTCACGGGACCGAAATTGTCGCGCGGATTAATCGCGCCGTCGATAATACTGGGATCGACCCGCTGGGTAAAGGCCCTGTCGTCGAGCGGATGGCCGTTAACGAGCACGACCTTGTTGCGAATCTGCACCGTGTCGCCCGGAAGCCCGACGATGCGCTTGATGAAATCCTTTTCTTCGTCTTCGGGAAACCGAAACACGATGATGTCGCCGCGCTGCGGCTTGCCGAACTCGACCAACGTCCGGGACGTATAGCAATTGACGGGGGGGATGTTCCATTGCAGCTTGCAGTCCGACGGCCACTGAAGGCCGTAGGAGAGCTTGCTCACCAAAATATGGTCGCCGATCAGCAAGGTCGGGATCATCGAACCGGACGGAATCTTGAACGCCTGCACCACGAAGACCCGGATCGTAAACGCGAGCAGCATGGCGACGATGATCGCTTCGGTGTACTCGCGGACGATCGACTTGTGACCGGCGCGATCCGTGCCGTGCTCCGCGGCCTTGGACGAGGGAAGAGGCGGATCGCCGTTCGTGGAACCGGACATTTTGTCGACGTCGGCTTGATTGCGATCGGCGCTCATTCGTCCCCGACTCGAAGAATCGCCAGGAAGGCTTCCTGCGGCACTTCCACGCTCCCGACGGCCTTCATCCGTTTTTTGCCCTCTTTTTGCTTTTCCAGCAACTTGCGCTTCCGCGTGATGTCTCCCCCGTAGCACTTGGCCGTGACGTTCTTTTTCATGGCGCCGATGGTTTCCCGCGCGATGATCTTGTTGCCGATGGCCGCCTGAACGGCGATTTCGAACATCTGGCGGGGAATCAACTCTTTCATCTTTTCCACCAACTGCCGGCCTCGAGGATAGGATCGCTCTCGATGGGTAATGAACGACAAGGCGTCCACGGCTTCTCCGTTCAACAAAATGTCGAGCTTGACCAGATCGGATTCCCGATAGCCCAACATTTCGTAGTCCAGCGAAGCGTAGCCTTGCGTGCGGGATTTCAGCTTGTCATAGAAATCCAAAATGACTTCGTTCAGCGGCATCTCGTACCCGATCATCACGCGGGTCGGATCAAGAAATTGAATGCTTCGCTGGATCCCGCGCCGCTCCTGACAGAGTTGGAGAATGGCCCCCATGTACCGTTCCGGGGTAATGATCGTGACCAAAATGAACGGCTCTTCGAATCGTTCGATCAGATGGGGAGGCGGCAATTCGGCTGGATTGTCGATCTCCAGCACCTGCCCCTTCGTCGTCGTCACCCGATAGACCACGGTCGGCGCCGTGGTGATGAGCGACAGCCCGTATTCCCGCTCAAGACGCTCCTGGATGATCTCCATGTGGAGCAGCCCCAAAAACCCGCATCGGAACCCGAATCCCAGTGCCAGCGAGGTTTCCGGTTCGTACACGAACGACGAATCATTGAGCCGCAACTTCAGCAGCGCGTCGCGCAAATCTTCATACTTCGCCGTATCGGTCGAGTACAGCCCGCAAAAGACCAGCGGCTTGACCTCTTTGTACCCCGGCAGCGGCTCCACCGCCGGTCTCGCCGCGTCGGTGATGGTGTCGCCGATCTTGACGTCCGCGACTTCCTTCATGTTGGCGCACAAATAACCGACTTCCCCCGTCAAGAGTTCGGGCTTCTTGACCCGCTTGGGAGTAAACTGGCCGACCTCCGTCACTTCGAACACCCGATCGTTCGACATGACTTTGATTCTCATGCCGGGGCGCACGAAGCCGTCCACGACGCGAATCAGGACGATGACGCCTTGATAATTGTCGAACCACGAATCAAAGATCAGCGCTTTCAGCGGACCGTCAGGATCGCCGGATGGAGGAGGAATCCGCTCGATGATCGCTTCCAGCACCTCCGGCACTCCACGCCCCTCTTTGGCGCTGATCGGAATGGCTTCGGCCGAGTCCAGCATCAAGACCTCGGACATGGACTGTTTGGTGCCCTCGACATCCGCACTGGCCAGATCGATTTTGTTGATCACAGGAATGATGACGTGTTTGTTCGCCATGGCCAAATTGACGTTGGCGATCGTCTGCGCCTGCACCCCTTGCGTCGCGTCGACCAGCAGCAAGGACCCTTCGCAGGCCGCCAAGCTTCTGGATACCTCGTACGTGAAATCGACATGGCCTGGCGTATCGATCAAATGCAGCGCGTAGATCTTCCCGTCCTTGGCCTTATACCGGATCGCCACCGCGTGCGCCTTGATCGTAATGCCACGTTCCCGTTCTAGGTCCATGGCATCGAGAATCTGCTCTTTGGCCTCTCGGGCCGTCACTGCGCCTGTGGCTTCGAGGAACCGGTCAGCGAGGGTTGATTTGCCGTGATCGATATGGGCGATAATCGAGAAATTGCGTATAAGGCTTTGCAAATCCCAGCTCGTTTCTGTGAAGCGGTCGTATTATAGAGAGTGCTCGGCAGGTTGTCAAAACAACGCCCGCCCCCGTATAATCCGCACCGCGTACGTCCGACAGTTTCGTCACGCGTCAAATATCAAGGGATCAGAGCCTGTCCCGCAATGCGCGCGATCGACGACTCCCGCATGACCGAGGGCGCTTCTTTCATCATCCATACGAATCGTGAAACGACCTCCCTCCGCTCGACAGCTCTCGCAATGGGATCGCCGATACGTCTGGCACCCCTTCACACAAATGCAGGAGTGGGAGCAGGACGATCCGCTCATCATCGAACGCGGCCGAGGCTCCTTCGTGATCGACACGGCGGGCCGTCGTTATCTTGACGGAACGTCTTCCATCTGGGTCAACCTTCACGGCCACCGCCACCCGGCTCTTGACCGGGCGCTCAAACGACAAATCGACAAGATCGCCCATTCGACGTTCTTGGGACTCTCGAACCCACCGGCGATCGAACTGGCACGCGAGTTGATCAAAATCGCGCCCAGCGGACTGACCCGCGTTTTTTACTCGGACAACGGTTCGACGGCGGTTGAAGTGGCCTTGAAAATGGCCGTCCAATACTGGCAGCAACGGCATCCGGACGCGGGCCCCAAACGGAGTTTTCTCCACTTGAAACTGGCGTATCACGGGGACACCATCGGGGCCGTCAGCATCGGCAACATCGATCTGTTCCATGCCCGATTCAAGCCGCTTTTGTTTCCCACCATCGAGGCCGAACCGCCCCATTGTTATCGCTGCCCGCTCACGCTTACGTATCCTTCGTGCAATCTGGCCTGCATCGACCCCGTTGCACGGCTGCTCAAGACCCGTCATCGTGAGTTGGCCGGTTTCGTCATCGAGCCGTTGGTCCAGGCCGCAGCCGGCATGCTCACCCATCCGCCCGGCTATCTCAAACGAATCCGCGAACTCTGCACGAAATACAATGTCCTCCTGATCGCCGACGAGGTCGCCACCGGCTTCGGCAGAACCGGGAAGATGTTCGCCTGTCAGCACGAAGCCGTCACGCCGGATCTCATGGCGATCAGCAAAGGAATGACCGGCGGCTACATGCCGCTGGCCGCCACCCTGACCACTGAAGAAATCTACAACGCGTTCCTGGGGACCTATGAAGAGTTCAAGACCTTTTTTCACGGCCACAGCTACACGGGCAACCCCCTCGGCTGCGCGGTGGCCCTTGAAAACCTGCGTATTTTTCGAAGGGAACGGACTCTGAGCCGACTCAGGCCGAAGCTCTCGGCCTTGACGGCCCTCCTTGCCCCCTTGGTCCGCCACCCGCATGTGGGCGACGTTCGACGAGCAGGATTGATGGTGGGCATTGAATTGGTTCGGGACCGTCCCACCAAAGAACCGTATCCCATCACGGCAAGAATCGGTCACCGAGTCGCCGCCGAGGCGAGGCGGAACGGCCTGTTGCTCCGTCCACTGGGCAATGTCATCGTGCTGATTCCGCCGCTGAGCGTGTCCCTCTCGGAGTTGAAGCGAATGGTCACAATCGTCCGTTCAGCGATTGAGGCGGTCACCGAACGTTGGCCGGATGAAACCGATGAAACAAAACCGGTTGGAAAGCGCGGTCATTCTTCCAATCGATCCCTCTCGCCCCCCAACGATCGATCACTCAAGAACGAACCGGGCAGGCTTCTCTCGCGGGGCGAGAGTCGAACTTCTTCGCCAAGGCCAAGGCGCAGGTGAAGCGCGGCGCTGCGCTCTCGGAGAAACACTTCGACATGGCCGTTGCTGTTGATCAAGGCTTTGGGGATTTCATACGACCCCTCGTCATAGCTGGCGACGAGCCCGTCGATCGCCCAAGCCCCGATTCGAATCAGGACTCCGGATTGCCGAGATCTGGCCTCCACGGTATCGACGTCTTCCCGGCGCAGATTCGAGATGAGGTTTCCGAAGTGATCGACGCAGACGATCCGCCCCAAAAGCGATTCCTCCTGCCACGCCGGACGCACCAGGAAGCGGCGGACCGGATCGTGAATCACGGGGCCGAACAATTCCTTCGGGACCCCCGTGCTCAACCATGCGGCGGCCGGCGCGAATACGTCGCGGCCGTCGAAGGTCGAACCGGCCGTCTCCAACCGATAGTCGCGATTGTCGATTTTTCGCACCTCGGCTTTTGGATATCGCTCGAGAATTTCACTGAACAACCCGTTGTCCGGACCGATAAAAAACGAGACTCCCGTGGAGATCAACAACGGCCGCCGGCTCGTTCCGACCCCGGGATCGACCACCGCGACGTGGATGGTCCCTTCTGGAAAATAGCGAATGCAGGATGCCAGAAAAAATCCGGCCTCTTCGATCTGATGAGGCGTGATATCGTGCGACAAATCCACGATCGAGACGGTGGGATTGATCCTTAGAATCACCCCCTTCATGCTCGGCACAAACCAGTCGCGCACACCGAAATCCGACAGAAGGGTGATAAGGGGCCGCGTCGGCGGCACGCTAGACGTCCTCGAATGCGATCTCCACCACCTCGTATTCGACCGTCTTCGTCGGGGTTTTCACCTCCACGAAGTCGCCCACCCGTTTCCCGATGAGCGCGCGGCCGACCGGGGATTGGACGGAAATCTTGTTGAACTTCAGATCGGCTTCATCCTGGCCCACGAGCGTATATCGTTTTTTCTCCTGCGACTCCTGCTCGATCACCATCACGGTCGCGCCGAACACTACCGTGTCGCTGTTTCGCCCCGTGATTTCGACGACGCGGGCGTCGGCCAGCTTGGTTTCGATCTCGGAAATTCGCGATTCAATGAATGCTTGGCGCTCTTTGGCCGCGTCGTATTCGGCGTTTTCGCTCAGATCTCCGTGCGCGCGGGCTTCCGCGATCGCCTCTATCACCTTGGGACGCTCGATCTTTCGCAGCCGGTCCAACTCGGCCTTCAACGCATCGTATCCTTTTTTGGTAATCGGTGTCGGCATCTGCGCCTCACTCCCGGCCAACGTACGGCCGATGATACTCTTGCAACGAACGGATGGATAGCCCTTTCTTCACAATCGCTTCAATGCCAAGGACGGCGGCCATCGCGCCACGCATGGTTGTATAGTACGACAACCCCTTCTGCAAAGCCTCCCTGCGGATGGAAATGGAATCGGAATGGGCCGAGGCGGTCTGAACCGTGTTGACCACCAGCGCCACCTCTCCGTTTTTGATGTGATCCACGATATGCGGCCGGCCTTCGCTCACTTTATTGACCGTGGCCACATCAACTCCGTGTTCTCTTAAATAGTGTGCCGTACCGGTCGTCGCCTGAATGTGAAAGCCGACGGCTCTCAGACGCCTGGCCACTTCCAAGGCCGCCGGCCGATCCGTCGCCTTGACGCTGATAAAGGCGGTGCCCGACTTTGGGAGGGCGGCTCCCGCTCCTGCCTGGGATTTTGCGAAGGCCCATCCGAAGTCCTCATCGATGCCCATCACTTCTCCGGTTGATTTCATCTCCGGGCCCAAGAGCACGTCGACGCCGGCGAATTTCATGAACGGAAAGACCGCTTCCTTGACGGACATGTGGGCCGGTTGCGGCGGCGACGTGAAGCCGAGTTCGTCCAGTGTGCGCCCCAACATCACCTTCATGGCCAACTTCGTCAGAGGCACCCCGATCGCCTTGCTGACGAAGGGCACGGTGCGTGATCCCCGCGGATTGACTTCAAGAATATAGACGGTTCCGTTCTTCACGGCGAATTGAGCGTTCATCAGCCCGACCACTCCCAACGCCTCGGCCAAGAGTTTCATCTGCCGTTCAATCTCGCGCACGACGGCCTTGTCCAACGTATAGACCGGCAGCGAACAGGCCGAGTCGCCGGAATGGACGCCGGCCTCTTCGATATGCTCCATAATGCCGGCCACGACGACCGTCTTCCCGTCCGAAATCGCATCCGCGTCGACTTCGATGGCATCGGACAAATACTTGTCGATCAGAACGGGGTGGTCGGGAGACGCCTTGACGGCGGACTTCATGTACTCCATCAACCCCGCGTGGTCATAGACGATTTGCATCGACCGACCGCCGAGCACGTAGGAAGGCCGCACCATCACCGGATAGCCGAGAGCCTCCGCCACCCGAGCCGCCTCGTCGAGGGAACGTGCCATGCCGCTTTCGGCTTGGCGCAGGCCAAGCTTCATCAAAAGATCCCGAAACCGCTCGCGATCCTCGGCCAAATCGATGGCGTCCGGGCTGGTGCCCAAGATTCTGACGCCGGCCCTGGACAGGGGAAGCGCCAGTTTCAACGGCGTCTGCCCGCCGAACTGGAGCACCACGCCCATCGGTTGTTCCGTGCGCACGATATTCAACACGTCTTCCTCGGTCAACGGCTCAAAGTAAAGCCGGTCCGACGTGTCATAGTCCGTGCTGACCGTCTCGGGGTTGCAGTTCACCATGATGGTCTCAACCCCTTCTTCCCTGAGCGCCATGGCCGCGTGGACACAACAATAGTCGAACTCGATCCCCTGCCCGATCCGGTTGGGCCCGCCGCCAAGAATCATCACCTTCTTCCGATCGGAGGGTCTGGCCTCGCATTCGTTTCCGTAGGTGGAATAGAGATACGGCGTATGGGCTTCAAACTCCGCCGCGCAGGTATCGACCCGCTTGTACGTGACGGAGCGGTGACCGGCCACGGACGGCGTTCCTTTTTCATCTCCCATGCGCGCCCGGCGGACGGAAGCCGCGTCGATCCCCACCAGTCGGCCGATCCGGTCGTCGGAGAATCCCAGCCGCTTGGCCTCCCACAGCCATCCGTTCGTTGCCGGATCGAGACCGGCCGCCAGCTCTTCCGCCCTGTCGACGAGTCCCCGCTCAAATTCCACCAATTCCCGCACCTGCTCGATGAACCAGGGATCGATTTTGGTGATGGCAAACAGCTCCTCTGAGCCGAGTCCCAACCGAATGCCGTCGGCGAGATACCACAGCCGTTCCGCAAGCGGCGCACGCAACAGACGACGGACGTTTGCGATCATCTCGTCCCGATTCGTCCCTGCGGGAAGCCCCCGATCGATTCCCACGCGCGAGGCCAATCCGTTCAGCTCCAGCTCCAACGATCGAATCGCCTTCTGTAACGCTTCCTTGAACGTCCGCCCGATCGCCATGGCCTCCCCGACCGACTTCATCTGCGTCGTGAGGGTCGGATCGGCGCCCTTGAACTTCTGAAAGGCGAACCGCGGAATTTTCACCACCACGTAGTCGATCGCGGGCTCGAACGACGCCTTCGTGACTCCGGTGATGTCGTTCGTGATTTCATCCAACGTGTAGCCGACGGCCAGTTTGGCGGCGATCTTGGCGATCGGAAATCCGGTCGCCTTCGACGCCAATGCCGAGCTTCGGGAGACGCGGGGGTTCATCTCGATGACGACCATGTCGCCGTTCTCGGGGTTCACGCCGAACTGGATGTTCGAGCCGCCCGTTTCGACGCCGATTTCCCGAATGATCGTGAGCGCCGCGTCCCGCATCCGCTGATATTCCTTGTCGGTCAATGTCATGGCCGGCGCGACGGTGATGCTGTCTCCGGTATGGACGCCCATGGGATCGAGATTTTCGATCGGACAGACGATCACGACGTTGTCCTTAAGATCGCGCATCACTTCCAGCTCGTATTCCTTCCATCCGATGACCGACTCTTCGATCAGCACCTGACCCACAGGACTCATGGCCAACGCCCAATCGATCAGTTTGACGAACTCCTCCCGATTGTAGGCGATATTACCGCCGGTTCCGCCCATCGTAAACGAGGGCCTGATGATGGCGGGAAACCCGACCGTTTCCAACAGCGCCATCGCCTCGGCGCGGCTGTGAGCCGTGCCGCTCTTGGGCACGCGCAGCCCGACCCGTTGCATCGCCGCCTTGAAGGCTTCGCGATCTTCCGCCTTGTGAATGGCCTCTGCCGACGCACCGATCAGCTTGACGCCGTATTTGTCCAGCACCCCTTTTTTGACTAATCCCATGGTCGTGTTGAGCGCCGTCTGCCCGCCCATCGTCGGCAGCAACGCATCGGGCCGTTCCCGCTCGATCACGGCTTCGACGACGTCCACGGTAATCGGTTCCACGTAGGTGCGGTCGGCCATTTCCGGATCGGTCATGATCGTCGCGGGGTTGCTGTTGATGAGAACGACCCGATAGCCTTCTTCCTTGAGCGCCTTGCACGCCTGGGTACCGGAATAATCGAACTCGCAGGCCTGGCCGATGACGATCGGTCCTGAGCCGATGATCAGAACGGAGCGGATGTCTGTGCGTTTCGGCATAGTGTCCCTTGTGAATCAGTGTCGGCCGTCAGGACGGTTGCGGCGGCCCG
The DNA here is from genome assembly GCA_020216985.1 of Nitrospira sp. Taxonomy (GTDB): domain Bacteria; phylum Nitrospirota; class Nitrospiria; order Nitrospirales; family Nitrospiraceae; genus Nitrospira_D. The sequence continues at coordinate 1,197 of JAIWOH010000115.1, read as the reverse complement.
ATCGCCGGACGATACGGCTGAGCCGGCGACGGTTCCTGCCGTTCCGAGCCTCGATAATGCTTGAGTGCGTCCGGCAACCAGGCCTCGATTTGGTTGAGCCGTGTCGAATCGGACGGATGCGTCGACAAAAACTCCGGAATATTTTGTTGCGCCCGAAAACAGGCCTTGCCGATCAACTGTCTGGGGCACCCGCTCATCCGTTCCCAAAACGGCACCGCTTCGCGGGGATCATAGCCTGCCTGAGCCATCAGTCGGAGCCCGATAAAATCGGCTTCGGATTCCTGACTTCGTCCGAACGGTAGGGACACGCCCACGCCGTAGGCGCTCATCGCCGCCACCGCCGCATCCGGTCGTCCGGCCGCGGCTCCTGCGGCCAACGCGCCGACCTGGGCGATCGTTTCCAGGATTCCCCTGCTATACCGCTCGGCGCCGTGGCGTTGCAGCACGTGCGCGACCTCATGGCCCATGACCGTCGCCAACCCGTTTTCGTTTTGCGTGAATTTGAGGATGCCGGTAAAGACGGCGACCTTGCCTCCGGGCAGGGCGAACGCATTGACGGTGCGATCGTCCTGAATGACGACGAATTCCCATTGATACTCCGGTTTGTTCGCCGCGGCGGCAATACGGCCGCCCACTCGATTGACCATCTCGTTGATCTCCAAATCGTCGCTCAACCTGGCCTTGCGCAGGATCTCGTGAAAGGCGCTGATACCCATGGCCATTTCTTTTTCTTCGGAGATGGTGATGAATTGATCGCGCGCGGTCCCCGGCGCGCGATAGCAACCGGTCGCCGCGGAGACGAACCACCCGGCCATGCCGAACCCCACGAGCCCCTGCAAGCCGACGACAAACCGCACCCCCCTCCGGAGCAGCGCGCGGCGCTCGATTGACAGGGAAAGCATCCTCTTGATCGGAGAATCGCTGGAACGGGCCATCGGACGTTCGAACCTCCCGGGCCGATCGGCGGATCGATCTCGATAGATCGCCTTGCGGTTTACGCGGTTTACTAGGGCATCCACAAATACATGAATTGCGGCGCGCTTCCTCGAAGGAATGTCATGAGGTCAAGGTCGCCGATGGCCGACAACGGACCTGGCGCCAGCAGCCGCGAATAGACGTTGTTCACATATTCGCCGGGCCGTTGATAGGTGACGACACGGGCTTCGGTGAGCTTGGCTCTCTTCTTCGCCAGCTCGA
>JAIWOH010000114.1 GCA_020216985.1 Nitrospira sp. | reverse complement strand
CGGCGTCCTCCAAGTAGCCGATCTCGTCCACCAACCCCGCCGCCTTCGCCTGGTCGCCCGCATAGACCCGTCCGTCGGCCAGTTGTTTGATCCGGTCCATCGGCAAGTGCGGACGGCCTTCTTGCACGACGGACAAAAACCGCTGATAGAACGAATCGATCAGCCCTTGAAAAATCGCCCGCTCTTCCGGCGTCATCACCCGAAACGGCGACCCCATGTCCTTGCGCGGGCCGGAAGTCACCGCCGTCGCTTCCAATCCGACCTTTTCCATCAAGCCCCGGGCATTGATCGTCAGCATGATGACGCCGATGCTGCCGGTCACCGAGGACGGATGCGCCACCACCGCGTCCGCGGCGGAGGCGACGTAGTAGCCGCCGGACGTTCCCAGGTCCATGATCGAGGCGACGATCGGAACCTTCTTGGAAGCCTTGAACGACTTGATCTCATGATAGATGATATCCGACGCCGTCACCGTGCCGCCCGGCGTGTTGATGCGGAGGACGACCGCCTTCACATTGTCGTCTTGGGCGGCTTTCAACAACTGTTCCTTGATCCGCGCGACGGGGCTGGGGGCCGGCATGAGCCCTTCCTTTTCCTGCGAGCTGATCAGGCCGGAAACATCGATGAGCAAGACCTTGGCCGATCCGCTTCCGCTCACCTGCGTTTCCTTGAGCGGCCCCTGGCCGGGGAACAAGGTAAAGTTGAACGAGCAGCCCGACAACGGTAATCCGATCGACAATCCGAACAGGACGGCTACGACCAATCGGTTACGCATGAGAGGTCTCCATGAGTCTGACGAATTCCTCGAAGAGATAGGCGGAATCATGGGGGCCCGGCGAGGCCTCCGGGTGATATTGCACGGAAAACAGCCTGCGACTCGGGCAGGCCATGCCTTCGATCGAACGATCGTTCAGGCTGAGATGCGTGATCGACAACGGTCCATAGTCGGTCTCTATCATCGGCGGACCGCCGGGAACCTCATGCAGCGGCGCGGAAACGGCCACGGCAAAATTGTGGTTTTGCGACGTGATCTCCACCTTTCTGGTCCGGAGATCGATGACCGGATGGTTGGCACCATGGTGGCCGAATTTTAACTTGTAGGTCTTAAGACCGAACGCCAATCCCAAAATTTGATGGCCGAGACAGATGCCGAAGATCGGATAGCGGCCGATCAATTTCTTCACTTCACCCGCGGCATAGGGCACGCCCTCCGGATCGCCGGGCCCGTTGGATAGAAACACTCCGTCCGGCCGTCGAGCCTCGACCTCGGCCGCCGTCGTCGAAGCCGGCACCACGGTGACACGACAACCCACGTCGGCCAATCGATGAAGAATGTTCCGCTTGATGCCGAAGTCGTAAGCGACCACGTGCCATGGACGCCCATCGGGACGAAGCCGGGGCCCCTGCCCGCCGCCGGGCACCCATGTGCCGGACCCCGTTTCCCACTCGTACGGCCGCTCGCAGGTGACCGTTCCGGCCAAATCGCGCCCGACGATGCTCGGCGCCTGCCGCGCTTTGGCTATTGCGCCGACCGTATCGAGCCCGCCGTGCGTGATGACTCCCTGCTGAGAGCCCTGCTCCCGCAAGTGTCTCGTCAACGCTCTGGTATCGATTCCTTCGATCGCCACGACCTTCGCTTCCGTCAAATATTCGTGAATCGTTTGTTTGCTCCGCCAATTGCTCGCCAATCGGCTGGCTTCCACGATCACGAACCCTTCGGCCCACACACTCCGTGATTCGACGTCTTCCGGAGTCGTCCCGTAGTTTCCGATGTGCGGGCAGGTCATGGTAATGATCTGCCCCTTGTAGGACGGATCGGTCAAAATTTCTTGATAGCCCGTCATCGCCGTATTGAACACGACCTCTCCGATCGCCTCTCCTTCGTAGCCGAGCGCCCGCCCTTCGAAACAGGTGCCGTCCGCCAACGCCAGCAACGCTTTCTTCATCGGGAGCCTCCCACGCTTAGAAGAGAGGCCCGTACTTTGATCACCATCAACGCCGCTCCCAACACCAGCGTGACGGTGTACAACGCGCGAATCGGCGTCAATACCCGGAACAGCGCCTCGAAGGCCGCCTTTTTGGCCTCCTCGCCCTGCGCGGCAAACGCCTGTTCCTGCAAAGAGACGGCCTGCGGATGCAGCACCAGCACAATGACCCCCATGCTCGCCACCATCACGGCCACAATCGCCGCCTCGACCCATCCAACCGTCACCGCCGCTTCTCCGCTCCACCAACGATACAGAAGCCCGGCGCAGAGCGTCGCGGCGGCGCCCAGGAGAAACCGCTGATAGTGCTCAAAGGCCTTGGTCAAGAACCGGCCTCCGACGTCTTGCCCGCCGAACGTGTTGAACACCGCCGGAATCACCCCTCCGATCAACACGGCCAAACCTCCCACCCACAGGCTCAGCGCCAGCCATTCCAACGTCAGACAACCGATCAAGCTCCAGCGCCGGACGCCCCGCACGGTTATTCGAATCCTATGGGCCGGACCTGTACGCCACGCGCCCGCCCACAATCGTCGTTGTCACGAGTCCCTTAACCTTCCAACCGGCGAACGGCGTGTTGCGACTTTTCGATCGAAATGCACTCGGATCGACTTCCCACTGCGCGTGTCGATCCACGATCGTGACGTCGGCATCGGCGCCCACCGCCAAGGTGCCCTTCCGAAGACCGAAGGCGGCAGCCGGAGCGGCAGTCAGTTTCGTCACCGCCTGCTCCAGCGACAAAACGCCTTCATCCACCAGGCCGAGCGTCAGGGGGAGGGCGGTTTCGAGCCCCACGATGCCGAACGGCGCTTCGGTAAAGTCCTGTTGCTTTTCCTGGGCCGCGTGGGGCGCGTGGTCGGTGGCGATCACGTCGATCGTCCCGTCGCGCAAGCCCTCTTTGATCGCGCGAACGTCCTCGCCCGTGCGCAGGGGCGGATTCATCTTGGCATGGGTATTGTACCCGTGAACCATGGTTTCGGTGAGCGTGAAATGATGCGGACAGGCTTCCGCCGTCACCCTGATGCCGCGGGCCTTGGCTTCCCTCACCATCCGCACCGATCCCGCCGTGCTGATATGAGCCAAGTGAAGCCGCGCTCCCGTCAACTCCGACAACAACAGATTGCGAGCCACCATCACATCTTCGGCGGCCGCCGGGATGCCGGGGAGCCCCAATTCCGTCGAGACCAGCCCTTCGTTCATACACCCGCCTTCGGCCAGGTTGAGATCCTCGCAATGGTCCACCACCGTAAGGTCGAAGGCCAACGCGTATTCCATCGCCCGGCGCATGACCAAACTGTTCATCACCGGTTTGCCGTCATCCGAAATCGCGACGCAACCGGATCGGTGAAGATCGCCGATCTCCGCCAGCTCTTTCCCCTCGGATCGTTTGGTGATCGCCCCGATCGGCAACACGTTCGCCAGACCGGCCTCCCGGCCTCGTTCGATAATGAACTCGGTCACCGCTTGATTGTCGTTGACCGGGTTCGTATTCGGCATGCAGCAGACCGTCGTGAACCCGCCGGCGACGGCCGACGCACTGCCGCTCTGAATGGTCTCTTTGTATTCGAAGCCGGGCTCTCGAAAATGAACGTGCAGATCGACAAATCCCGGCAGCACGAGCAACCCCCGCGCGTCAAGGACGTCGCCGCCGGGAGGCACCGGCAGATCTCGACCGACCGCGGTGATTTTTCCCCCATTGATCAGCACGTCTCCCACGCCGACGTATCGGCCCGGATCAATCACCTCCCCACCTTTGATCAGCAATGCCACCGCTGTTTTTCCTCCTTTTCCGTGCGCTGCTATCCCGCTTCCGACATGAGATACAAGACCCCCATGCGCACCGCCACGCCGTTGGCCACCTGATCAAGAATCACGGAGGAAAGGCTGTCCGCCACGTCCGGCGCGATTTCCACCCCGCGATTGATCGGCCCCGGATGCATGACGATGGCCCCCGGATCCGCCAATTCGACCCGCTCGGCCGTCAATCCGTAGAGTCTCGCGTACTCGCGGATGGTCGGGAAAAGCGCCCGCCCCTGCCGTTCCAATTGAAGACGGAGCATCATGATCACGTGCACGCCGCGCAACCCTTCGTCCATGTCGTGGTACACCGTCGCCCCCAGCCGCTCGACGCCGGACGGCATCATGGTCGCCGGGCCCACCAAGCGGACTTCGGCGCCGAGTTTGGTCAACGCATAGAGGTTCGACCTGGCGACCCGGCTGTGCGCCACGTCGCCGACGACCGCGACCCGCAATCCCTTGAATTCCAATCCTCGCTGTCGAATGGTGTACAGATCGAGCAAGGCCTGCGTGGGATGCTCGTGCCACCCGTCCCCGGCGTTGATGACCGACGACTTGACGCCGCGCGCCAACGTATCCGCGGCGCCGGCCGACGAATGTCGCAACACGATGATGTCCGCCTGCATCGCCTCGATATTGCGAGCCGTGTCCAGGAGCGTCTCCCCCTTGACGACGCTGCTCGTGGAAGGGGAAAAATTGATCACGTCCGCACTCAACCGTTTCGCCGCCAACTCGAACGACGTGCGGGTTCTTGTGCTCGGCTCGAAGAAGAGGTTGACGACGGTTTTTCCCCGCAGCGCGGGCACTTTCTTGATTTCCCGTCCGGTCACTTCTTTGAACGAGTCCGCCGTATCGAGAATCAGCTTGATCTCGTCCGTCGACAGAGAGGCAAGACCGAGCAGATCTTTGCGTTTGAGACCCATACCGTCTCTCAAGCCGGAGACTTGACGATGACCACCCGGTCGTCCTCGCCAAGTTCCTCGAGCAGGACTCTGACTTTTTCCTCGCGGGAGGTGGGAAGATTTTTGCCGATGTAATTGGCCTTGATCGGCAATTGGCGATGACCTCGATCGACCAACACCGCCAACTGAATCTCCTCCGGCCTTCCCAAATCCATCAGGCCGTCCATCGCGGCCCGGATCGTCCGTCCCGTAAACAGCACGTCGTCCACCAGCACCACGACCTTGCCGGCAATGTCGAAGGGGACGGAAGTTTTCCGCAGCACCGGCTGATTCTTGCGAAGCGCCAGATCGTCGCGGTAGAGCGTGATGTCCAATTCACCGATCGGAACACGAACCCCTTCGATGGTCTGAATACGCTCGATCAGTCGATGAGCCAAATGGACGCCGCCCGTTCGAATGCCGATGAGGGCCACGTTCTTGACTCCTTTGTTGCGCTCGACGATCTCATGAGCGATGCGAGTCAGGGCGCGGGTGATGTCACCGGCGTCCATAATCAGCTTTTCGTTCGATCGATCGGCTTTGCCGTCGCGCATTTCGCTCATCTCACTCCGCTCCGACCGATCTGACATCGGCATCGCGCTTCCGTCGGTCCGGCATGCTCGTTTTCAGGTAAAAAAAAACCTCCTCACCCGTGACGTGAGAAGGTTGAGTCGCCGATCCCCCGGCCGATTGGCACGGCGTTCATCTTATTAATTGCTCCTTGCTCACCTCACAGGATGAGCCTTAAAGGTAAATGGATGGTACCGGGCCGACGTTTCGGTGTCAAGCCCGCCTCTTGTTCATGAAAATCCGTCCGGGTCACCGTGACATCATCGGAGAGGTCGCACAAGACATTTCTTTGCCTTTCGTGATCGCGGTGAATTCAAGAAGCGGGATAGGGGTAGCGGTCCATCGGCTTATTGTTTGACGGAACGTTTGAGCCGTTTTTCAACCGACGCGACCTTGCCCTGCAACCGACCCGTATGTCCCTTCCGGTAATCGACCTTGATCGTGCAGGAAATGCGATTACAGTCTTTTTTCATGCGCTCATAGCATCGGCGCACGACGGCGAAGACGTCGTCCCATTCCCCTTCCAACACCGTTCCCATCGGATTCAAACGGTATGGAATGCCGCTCTTGTCGATGATATCCAACGAACGCGCCACATATTTGCCGACGCTTTCCCCCTTGCCCAGCGGGGACATGCTGAATTCCAACAGAACCATCTTGCCTCCTTGCTCGACTTGGCCTGACTTGTACCTTGCTCGACCGCATCTTCCGCCTTATCCCTTGGGCTCCGCGGCGGTTTCACGCTTGGATCGCTCTTCCAACCACACTTTCGGATACTGAACCTTTCCCAACAATCGAAAACCGTCAAGCGCTTCGCGCAACAGCGCCCGCCGTTTCTCGGCATCCGGCTCGTTTTTCCTCGCCTGCTCCCGTAATTCCCCCAACCACTGCACGAAAGCGGCGAACTCGGCGTCCAATATCCGCTCCAAGTCCTCTTTCATAAACCCGGACAGCAACGGCGCGACCCCGCTCGAGCTGACGGCGATCCGCATATGTCCCGCGGACACCACCGCCGGCATCGTCACGCTGGACGCTTCCGGGAAATCGACCGACCACACCAGCACTCGTTTTTCTCTCGCTTTGGCAAGCAACGTTCTGGCGAAGTCGCGGTCTCCCCCCACGGTATTCAAGATCAATATCGCATGTTCAAGATCTGACTCACGAAAATGCCGCCCACGGTGAATCACCTTTCCCGAAGCAGCCAACTCGCGGAGCGTTTCATTGAGCGTCGGACTGACAACCATGACGCGCGCGCCCGATTCAAGCAATCGCCTGGTCTTTTCGGCCGCTTCGTCATCGCCGCCGATCACCAACACCGTCCAGCCCTTGACGTCCAATACCAACGGAAATCCGGGATTCGGAGCCATCGTTTTTTCCTCCGTCTCGTGCGAACAAACGTGGCAGCGACGGGCATCATACAACACGACTTTCGAGATCGTAAACCGCGCTCCCTCTTTTCTCGGCTCGACCCTTGACGACGACTCATCTATAATTCCCCCGCGTCGCTCGACCGTCGGCCGAATGCAGACGGGCGCCTTGAATCCATTCGAAGCGATTCAGCACGGCAAGGCGGCGCCTAAGAGAGAATGATCGGAGAGCGGATCAGCTTTCGGCGGGATCGGCGTCCAATTCCATGTTCCAATAGAGGTAATCACGCCAGCTTTCCGGCGTATTCCGAATGCCGATCGTGATGGTAATCATGGGACTCCACCGTGGTTTCATCGGCCGTTTTTTCAGCCTCATTCCCGCTTCTTCCGGCGTGCGACCGCTCTTGCGGTTATTGCACCGCCAACAGGCGGTCACGATATTTTCCCAGGTCTTCTTACCCCCCTTGGCGATGGGAACAACGTGATCGAAGGTCAGCTCCTCGGTCCGAAAACGATGATTGCAATACTGACAGGTGTAGCCGTCGCGCGTAAAAATGTTGATGCGGGAGAACTTGACGGCCCGGTGGCTGTCTTTGAGCCGCACAAGCTTGAGCAGCCTCATCACGGCGGGAAGCTTAAAAGAGATGGAGACACCATGGATTTCGCGATCATATACCTCGAGGACTTCGACTTTACCTTGCCAAAGGAGCGTGATGGCCTTTTGCCAATGGAGCACCCGAAGAGGCTCGTACGTGGCGTTGAGGAGCAGCGTCATTTCCATGGACCAACCTCATTCGCGACCTCTCTCCCGGAAGATAATTTACCGAGGGAGAACACCTTTTCAATTTTGTATGCCATAAGCTTTTTTTGAAATCAAGCAAGCCTCCGTCTGATCATCACACAGGCGCACCCCTATGGAAACCGATGACTCCCTCACCAAACAACCGGACTTCGTCACAGTCGCCAAGAAAGACGACCTTCAACCCGGAACCGGGCGAATCGTCGAAGTCCGCGGGATATGGATCGCACTCTTTAATGTCGATGGAACATTCTACGCCATCGACAACACCTGCCCTCACGCCGGCGGCCCGCTCGGCGAAGGACGATTGGACAGGACCATCATCGAGTGTCCATGGCACGGTTGGAAATTCGACGTCACCTCAGGAGAACGGCTCGGAAATCCCAATTTCCAGGTGACGTGTTGCACGGTGCGCGTTCACGGAGACGAGGTTCAGATCGCCATTCCACCGGCACTCAGGGGACCGGCCTGACGGCTGGGCGCTGAGCCTCCGCCAGCGGCCGTCTGGGTCGCAGCTCGGCCACCTTCATAGGTCGGCACGTCGACGAGGTCCCAGCCGTTATCGTCAACCATCCAGAGCACCACACTGACTTTCATCGGTTCATTCAATCTTCTCGATCTCGTAAAAGGGAAACTTACCAGAAGTATGCCGCTCAGCATCCTTGTGCCGACCATCCGTCGATCACTTCGCGAACTCATATTGAATTTCAGTGATGCGACCGCGCCAGTATGGCTTCGCTCCCTCAGGAAGCAGCCAGGCCACCTCTCCCTCCAGCGGCACCTGCATTCCCCCGCGCTCCTGGTAGTTCCAGAAACGTCCATGCCATGGTGTAGGGATCACCTTCTTGCCTACGGTACGTCCCCGTGCCTCGACCCTTACCGTCTCAATGACGCCGGAGTCGTTGAAGCTGAACAACATCGTGAGGGTAACCGCGCCGTCGGTGAGCATGGCACGCGCTGACCGCGCATCGATCGGCTTCCATCGCACGCCCTGACTGGGCAGCAGAGCCGTGGGATACCAGGCTGCTTCGGCAAAGAAGCGCATGAGCTCGCCTTCGGCAACATCACCGCCCCCTTGCAGGTCGACCAAGGGAATCAGGCCAAGCAATGCTGCATACAGGATGCCTTCGCCCGCAACGTAAGCATCGTGCACCCGAACGGTCAGGCCGGGCATCATTTTGACTCGGCCATCCCAATCGAAGCCCGGGCGACGCGTAATCACCAGTTGATCAGAGGTAAATGGGCGCCACTGGTCACTCGTTTCTCCCATGTTGAAGGTACCTTGGTGCCGCACGCGTACGCCGGTCACCATCGGCTGACCCTCCTTGAGTACCGTGCGAAAGTACTGCTGTACCGGTTCGGGCAACCCCTCAAGCTCACGAAAATTGACTACCTTAGGCATGATCGGCATGCGGGCGTTTTCTATACGCGCTCGCAGTTCTCGCGTGCCGTCGGCCCAGTTGCGGGCGCCATACACGACGGCAACCACTATTGCTGCGACCACCAGAAGTCCGACAATGATGACGATCTTCAGCATACTCATACCGGTTCGATCACCTCTTCGGGTGCACGCCGCGGAGTAGGCCGGATCTCGTCGACGGGGTAACCTAAGCGCAGCAGAATCTGCGGAAATCCACCTCCCACGAGGTTCCGAAGCTTAGGTCGCAGCGTAGCAACCTGGATCGGCTGATTGAGATACGATGCCTGCAGGCCATGCTGGCAGGCAACAAGCAGAATGCGCTGAAGGGCCTGTCCGGCCAGCAATCAGTCGCGTTCGCTGTCGCTGTCGGTCCCGAGCACCGCAAGCAGTGGGGAGGATTCCGCCAGCTGCCGATCTTTAGCTCCGACGCCACCGCCCATGTCGAATGTGCGAACGACGAGTTGGGACACTGGAGCCGCCAGAGCCGGAACCGTCAAGCCATCGCCGCGGCGGCGTGGATGCATCCAAGCAGCCAGCTCACGCCGCCAGCTCGGATTGGCCCATTGAATGGCATCGCCCTCAGCCACGAGACGTGCAGCCTGCTGTCTTGCCTCTTCGGTTGAGAGCGGGCGTAGCCAGGCACCCTCGGTGCGAGCGGCTTCAACCAAATGACCGACCGTCACTGAATCCACATCACGAGATACAAAGCGCTTGCGATAGGTGCGCCGTTTCTCGATGAATCCCAGAAGTGCCTCCTCAGGTACAGGCGAATCGGACGCCCGCGTGATCGTTACCCGCGCCAGTAAATCCGGCTCTTTGGAATCGGGCAGGGTCTCGACTTGCGGACAATAACCGAAGCCTGCAGCGGCGATACGCAGGTTCATCAGCGCGCAGCCACAGCTGATGGTAAGTTCCCGATCATCCGGATCATTGACCGGCAGGGCGCGCGTACGGTCCGCGAGGAGACCGATGATTGTGTTCGAAACACGAAAGATCCACGGCTGAGTATTGTGACTGGACGGTGCGAGGGCTGCTTTCTGGATCAGCGTGAGTGTTTGGTCGTTTGCGTTGAATGCCTTCTTCATCTTGGCTCCTTCTTTGCGTGGCGCTGCCTCACGCCC
>JAIWOH010000113.1 GCA_020216985.1 Nitrospira sp. | reverse complement strand
GATCAATTTGATGTGGGCCGGCGTCGTGCCGCAGCAGCCGCCGACGATATTGAGCCAACCATCCTTGGCCCATTCGCGCAGTTGCGGAGCGAGAGAATCCGGCGTCTCCGGGAAGCCCGTCGGGAGCAGGGGGTTGGGCAACCCCGCGTTGGGATGGGCGCTCACGTACACCGGCGCGAGGCGGGACAATTCTTCGATCAGCGGCTTCATTTCCTTTGGTCCCAACGCGCAGTTCATCCCCACGCTGAGCAGCGGCACGTGAGAAATGGAATTCCAGAAGGCCTCCACGGTCTGCCCGGTCACGCCACGGTTGCTCCCGGCTTGAATAAACGTGACCGATGCCATGATCGGAACCCGGCGCCAGCCTCGGTCAAATCCGTCAAGAATCGCGAAGAAGGCGGCCTTGGCGTTGAGCGTGTCAAAGATCGTCTCGACCAACAGCAAGTCAACGCCGCCGTCGAGCAGACCGCGCACCTGTTCACTATAGGCACGGACCAGCTCATCGAACGTCGTCCCTCGCGCGCCGGGATTATTCACGTCGGTGGAGATGGATGAGGTTTTAGTCGTGGGCCCGATCGCCCCGGCCACGAAACACACCCGACCGGGCTCAACGGCTTGCACGGTCGCCACGGCCCTCCTTGCGCATTCCGCCCCCGCCTTGGACAGTTCGTAGGCCAGCGACTCCATCTGATAATCCGCCAGGGAAATCGCCTGCGAGTTGAAGGTGTTGGTCTCGATGATGTCGGCCCCGGCCTCCAAATACCGACGATGGATATCTTCGATGACGGCCGGTTGCGTGAGATTCAGCAGATCATTGTGGCCTTTGAGGTCTTTGTTCCAGTCCTTGAACCGCTCGCCGCGAAAGGCGGCTTCGTCCAGCCGCCGTTGCTGGATCATGGTACCCATGGCCCCATCCAGGATCAGGATGCGCCGTTTGAGCAAGGTCTCTATGGGATGAGAGCTGTCAGGAGACATCGGAGCCATAACGGTTGACGATCGGGGCCTTTCTTTCATCACTTACAGAGATTCCAGAAAACCTGCTCGATCATACTGGAAGGCTCCCGACCGGGCAAGCCGGCCCCGCTTCCTTGACTTGAATTCCTCCTCGCCGATAGGATCAGTTCGATGAGAACCGGGTCGTTCAGCCTTGCAAACTCACGTCGTGCCTGCTTCCTCGTGGCTCTGGCTTTCGTTCTGTGGGGAGCGAATCCAAGAACACCCTCGGCAGAGCCGTATTTCGAGGACGGCTTCCTTGGGCTGACGCAAACAGAACTGCACGAAAAACTCGGTATGCCGCAGGCGGTCCGCGATCGGAAGTCGGCACTGCGCGTCTTCACCTATTACCCTGTCACCGATTGGAAATCGTATTTCAGCAAACTCGTGTCGCCGGAAAACGGCGAAGACGTGTACTCCTTCAAGCGGGGCGACATCGACGTGCGCTATTCATTCAGCTATGCGGTGGACCCCAACGACGAGCGCGAGGACCGGCCGCTGGTCGTTCGATTGGTGGATATCGAATTCTCGTCCCCCGTCCCAATCGGCAGGGTCCCTTCGTTGGTTCCGGAATTCAGACCTTCGACCGATTCTTCCGACCCCGCGTTCCGTTCGAACATCTGGATTCTGCTGTTCAAAGGATCGCCCTCCCCGGCCGCACGCTTCATCGTGAAAGAAAAAGGCAAGGAACAGCTGGACTGGACCTTGGCCTTTCAGCTTTTCTCCCTGCAGGGCTTGCCCGATCGACTTACACCCAAGGCCACGATCGATCGCATGGAAATCGGCGCCCAGAGCCTGCAACTGGTGCGGCAACGACAGCAGCATACTCATGAGCCGATCCCGAACCCCTACTCCGCCGAATTTCTGCGTCAATCAACGGAGCCAGCCAAAACAGTGAAGCCCATTCCCGTTCCCCGATACGCCGAATGAACCGCCCCGGACATACCTTGACTCAGTGTCGCCCCGTTGTTAGCATTTCCATAGTTCACACGTCGCCATGATGAGCGCCTCTTCCCCCTCCCAATTCGACTCACCGTCCGAGACCGTTTCCTTCATTCGGCGGCCCGAGGTGCGGGCCGTCATCTATGGGGCGCTCGGACTATTCGCCGTGATGATGGTGATCTGGCCGTTGATCAATCAACTGCTGGACCCGGATTTCAAACGGCACATCGAACAACATCGCGTCATGGTCGGCATGACGAAGGAGCAGGTGCTGGAAGCCTGGGGCGGCCCCCAAACGATTCACACCACCTTCACAAAAGAGGGCATCCGGCAAGAAGAGTGGATTTTCGAAGATTGGGAAGACGCCGCGACCGTCCGTCATCGTTATCTGTACTTCGAGGAAGGAATTCTCGTAGGAGGATGGTACCAGGGGTCGAGAGAGCGTGACGCGCGGAATCTTCCGTCCTCGAAACCAAGGCCCAAATCCGAGTCTTAGTACCGAGCGCCTCAGCAATTACGATGTTCGTATGCGGGGACAGTGTGCCACCTTGTCATCAAGCCATCCCTCTCTTCTTCTCTTTTTGTGCATGACGCGCGTGACAGTAGGCCTTGTCTCGTTCGCACGACCGGATTATTCATAAGAACTCCGGACGGTCGTCAGTCTGAAGTCTCGCGAATCGAGAGTCTGAGCCTGCTGAGAAGCACCTCCGCGCGAGCCCGATCCAATTCGTCGACCATCACCCTCCCCACAAAAAACGGCACGCCCGGATACAACGTACTCATGTGTTCGCCATGAATGACGTACGCAATCCGGTTGCCGTCCAACAAACTCTTAATGATGGCCAATTCTCCCGCATCCTGCGCGTTGGTGAGGTGCACCATCCTCACGCGCGTGCCGTCGTCCATGCCGTTTTTATTCAATGAAGATCCCCGAGGAATTGCAGTTTCTCGCCCGCCCCGTTACACTCGGAACCGATCATGGAGTTTCAGTGATCCTGACGCGCCGTTCTTGATCGGGACCGCCGGAAATGGTGAGCACGCGCTTCCACTCGCGCACCTGATAAATCGCCCAGGCATTGGGCCGGCCCTTATAAAAAGCCGAGGGGTCTTCGCCGCTGGCATTAAGGAAAATCGGCTCGGTAAAGCCCTCTTCCAGCACGTAGTCGAGAAGCGATTCCGTCGTAAATCCCTTCCCCCGGAGCGAGATGTCGGCCAACACATTCAAAATCTCGTCCGGATTCTGCACGGTGATCGGATTCATAGCGATGGGAATGAATTCTAACGACAGCCCGACGAAGAAGGCAAGACGCGCGAGGACTCACCCCACAAAGGCGGCTTGCGGTACAATGTCTTGACCTCCCTCAAAAAGACTGCGGGGCTCCTAGTGAGACTGTCAAGCAGGTATCGCCCACGGTTGCAGGACCGAGAGAGCGCCATCACCGATTTCTTGATGACAGCCTTGATCGTGCTGGTCCTCTGCCAGGCGCCGGTTGTTTCCGCCTCGTCGCTCCCCGACGAAACGATCTTGATTCCCGCCGGAGAATTTTTCATGGGGAGTCCGGACGACGGTTCGAGCTTCGACGACGAACGACCGCAGCGCAAAGTCTTCGTCAGTTCCTTTCGTATCCATCGCCACGAGGTCACAAACGCCCGCTATAAACAGTTCACAGACGAGACCGGGCATCGAACGCCGAGTCACGAGAAACCGGCGTTGACGCTATGGCTCAACGGCGAGCCGTTTCCCGGCAGCGAGCGTCATCCGGTCGTCAACGTCAGTTGGGATGATGCCCTTGCCTACTGCCGATGGCTGGGTATGCGCTTGCCGACCGAAGCGGAATGGGAAAAGGCCGCGCGCGGAACGGACGGGCGTCGCTACCCGTGGGGAAACAAATGGGACCCGCATCTTGCCAACAGCGCCAGTTACTGGGCCGGGCGCACGATCGAATTCAAGGACGGAGGGGAGTGGAAAGCTTTTTGGATGACCGGCGACGGCGCGCGCATCGCGCGTGAGCACGGTCTCAACGGCGAAGCGCTCACGTTGCCGGTCGGAAGTTTTCCGGAAGGCGCGAGCCCATACGGTCTCTTGGATATGGCGGGGAACGTATCGGAATGGGTGCAGGATTGGTACGAGCCCTATTCCTATCTGCACGCGCCGCTCTCCGATCCACCGGGTCCCGACGGACGGCTCCTGAAGGTCGTCCGCGGTGGGTCGTGGCTTAAACCGGCAAGAAACCTCAGAGCCTCCGATCGCGACTACGGCTCACCCACGGATCGCGCCACCGGCATCGGCTTCCGCTGCGCCCAAGACGTCCGGTAAGACGTCTGGTAATTCAAGGCGCCCACCGTGACCAGGTCTCGAAGCAACATCAAGTCTGCCTTGTCCGGACGGACCGTGCGACGACAATTCTTGTCTTGCGCCGGCTACTCCGACGAGGCAGCCATGGCTTGATGAAACGCGGCGGAGAGACGCGCCACGGCCTGATGATCGGAGGCCAACACACCGGTCTCAACCAACAGGGCCACGCGGGGAGCCGGATCAAGCCGACGCAGCCCCGAACGAGTCAACCCCTCCAGGGCAAGCACCTTTTCATACGTCTCGATCCATGACTCCGTCACAGCCCGCAAACCCACATCCGTGGGCTTGAGACGACCCAAGCGAACCTGGTGGATCAGCTTGATTAACGGATCGACCTGCGCGATGGTCGAGATGGCGCGTTGCAACACCTGCTCGCCGGGATTGTCCATACCTTCTTCAGTTCATGGAGCAGGCGCCCGGCCCCCGCGGATCGCCGCATGTGCCGCAGGCGCCCGGCCCTCCGGACGACGCCCAGCTCGATGTCGCTCCGACTCCGAAGGCCGAAAACTGTTTCTCGATCTTGGTGGTCTTGCACTGAGGACAGGCGACTTGTGTCGATCCCTGAACCAACAGCTCAAATCGATGATTGCATTCCCGACAGACATACTCGAAGATAGGCATGTGTACCCTCCATCTTGCGGATCTCATTATAAAGTCGCGTCACCGCCATCGCAACGAGAGGATCCCATGTATCATGAAGAGAAGACGTTCCTTCTGCGATTCAGCCTGGAAGTCCGGTTCCCCGACGATTATGAAGGCGAAGAGGACCACCACGTCTGGCTGCGTACTTGGGAATCGCGCGTCAAACCGGAATTGATCAAATCCGTCTTTGAGTCGCTGAGACGGACCGGGGGGTGGAGCGTGCATACCCGTAATCGCGGCAAGTCGCCGGAAGACGAAATCGAAATCGTGCTGGAGCGGGATTATTCGGCCTCTCCTTTTTTTCTGCCATGACCATGCGGCCGCGGCGTCCGATCGGCGTGTACATTCACGTTCCCTTTTGCAGACAACGCTGCCATTTCTGCGCGTTTTACCTGGAAACGGCGAAACCGGAACGGATGGAA
Source organism: Nitrospira sp. (assembly GCA_020216985.1). Taxonomy (GTDB): domain Bacteria; phylum Nitrospirota; class Nitrospiria; order Nitrospirales; family Nitrospiraceae; genus Nitrospira_D. The sequence continues at coordinate 4,645 of JAIWOH010000113.1, read as the reverse complement.
GCCTTTTGCTCCGCGCTGGCGCGGGAAATCGATTTCTATGGCAGCCGCAACGTGACGGACGGACGTCCGCTGCGAAGCCTCTACATCGGCGGCGGGACACCGACGACGCTTCCCTCGACTCAATTGGTCGCGTTCCTGAAACGGGCGCAAGCGGTTTGGTCGTTGGAAGACTCCGCAGAAATTACGGTGGAGGCCCATCCCTCCACCGTCACTCCTAAGGATCTGGTCGTGTTGGCGGAAGCAGGATTCACTCGCCTGAGCATGGGCGTTGAATCCATGGATCAACGCGACTTTATCCCGATCGGTCGTCCCGGCCTGGTTGACGAGGCGGAGCGGGCGGTAAGGGCGGCGCAAACGGCCGGCTTTCGGAACATCAATCTCGACCTGATGTACGGCCTACCGGGACAGACGCTGAAATCATGGCTGGAAACCCTGCAAGCGACACTTGCTCTCGAGCCGACTCACGTCTCTTGCTATGCCTTGACCGTCGAAGAAGATACGAGACTCGCCCGCGACATCGCCAAGAACCTGATCCCCCCGCCAGACGAAGCGCTTCAAGTGGAGATGGAATCGGCCGCGGAAGCGTTGCTGCAAGCGGCCGGATTCCAACGGTACGAGCTCTCCAATTACGCGTTGCCCGGTTTCGCGTGCCGACACAACAAACTTTATTGGACCGACGGGGATTACCTGGGACTCGGCCCAAGCGCCCAGTCCTACGTCAACGGCGTACGGTTCGGCAATATCGACGACCTCGCCGCCTATGTGGATTGCTTATCCGTGCGTCGCCTCCCCGTCGCAGAACGAACCGAACTCACGGACGGCGAACAACGGCGGGACGCGCTCGTCTTTGGCCTCAGACTGATCGAGGGAGTTCCTCTCCGCGTCGCCCATCCCGGCACGCCGCAGCATCAAGCCCTCACCGCTTTGGCCGGCCGGGGATTCATCGAATGGAAAGAGGATCGCGTTCGACTGACCAGACTCGGAAGACGATACGCGGACTCGGTGGCCGAGCAGTTGTACTAGCGACGGCACCCGGTCGAGCAAAACGGGCATGATCTCACCATCGGAGTCTGCTAAAATTTTCGCCGCGATGGCTGCGATACCTCAAACCATTCCGGAAACGACCGAAGACGTTCGGACCGGCAGCGGGAGCGGTCTTGAGTCCCGAGTCGTCGTCTTCAATTGCGATTGCCACACCTACCAGCAGGTCATCGACCTGTTCTGCCGATTTATTCCGGGGATGACCCCTCCCAAAGCATTCGAGCTGGCTTATCGGATCGACCACGAGGGACAGGCTGTCGTGTACAGCGGCCCGCTTGAGCACGCGGAGGATATCGCGGGCAAATTGGCCGGCGGAGGGTTGCGGGTGGTGGTGCAGTAGTCTCTTGCTGGGGGACGGAGGACTTGTTATTTGCGTTTGACCTTGCGCTTTTTGACCGTGTGAGTTTTGGCCGGCTTTCCGTTCGACGATTTCACGGAATGTTTCATACGCTGCTTCGAAGACACTTTAACGGGTTCCGTTGTTCCAGGTCTCGCATCTTTGGACGCCCGACGCGACGCGACTTTCTCGGTTTTTGAGGACGAGACCGGAGCCGTATAGGCCGAGGTCCGGTTGATTTTCGCAAGCTGCTCCCCGCTTAGGATGCGGACCTGATAGAGCTCGAACAACTTGCTGATGGCTTTCGTATCCCCCCGTCTAGCCGCATTCAACAGTTTGCGGCGTTGATTCATTTCCTCTTCTTCGGTATGAGAAGCGACGCGCCGTTCCATCCCCTATCCTTCCTACATCTCTGAAAACCCCGATCGGATAAAACGTCTCCCACCCGGCCTTTGCCGATAAAAATTGGTCGAGTATACCAAAATGGCGGCGAATTTGGGAATCCGCACGAAAAACTTGCTGAGTAGCAACCCTGTTCTCCTTTTCTTTTCACTTTATTTATCGCTTAGTAATTCCGGCTTTTTTCCGAGCGGACCATTTATGAATTCGTATGCACACTGACGCCCGTCCATCATTGAGCATGTTTTGTGCTGTGTGTATAATCCAGTGCTCTTTCTCTCTCTTCCAAAGGAGGCCGTTCCCATCATGAACGAACACGTCCAGAGCCGACCGACCGTGACCGACGATCCCAAGGCGCGCGATCTGCTTCGCAAGGCCTTTGAAGCGACCGCCCGGTGGCCGAAAGACTTTTCCGGTTTCACCGCCGATCTGACCGTGAACATCAACGGGAAGGAAATCGGTGGCTCCGTCATCGTCAAAAGCCCGCGGGAAGTCTCCGTCCAACTCGACGACGCCGACACCCAAAAGTGGGTGCAAGAACAACTCGGTATGATCGCCGTCCATCGGGGACCTCGCAGCTTCGAGGAGTCCGACGGCAAGTATCTGTTGACCATGGAAGAAGACGGGCACCCGATGGGGACCAAGCTCGTCATCCACGGCTCCAATTCGTTTTACCGCATCAAGGACGATCGCATCACTCAAATCAACCGAAGCATGGCGCATCCTGGCATGGCTCCGTTCGCCTTTACGATCAACGTCGAGGACAGCGCCGTGACACAGGACGGAAAGAACCTCACGACCAAATACACGGTCTATTATTACTCGCCGGTCGATGGGAAACTGAACAACGTCGAGAGCTTCACCGACAGCCACGTCCGTGTCGGTTCATCGGACCTGCCGGCCGCCAGACGGATCATCTCGTTTGAAAACGGCACCGTCGTCGTCAAGAGCCTCACGTTCAAGAATCATAAGCTTCTCTGAACAATGGATTTGCGAACGGGCTTTCCCCGCAGCATGAAGGTCATGATGGCGGGACACGCGCACCTGGCCCGCATGATCGACAAATGCCGGGCCGTTCTCGCCGGTACTGAAGGCGAGTATATCTACCCTTGCCCCATGGATGAGCGGCTATTGGAGTTTGCCGGCCTCACCAGCGAACAGTTCACGGCGGCCGTGAAGGCCAATCCGACCGATGAAGGAGTGGAGACCTGGTTCCGGCAGGCGGCCAAGCCGCACACACCTGCCGAATTGGAAGAATGGAATCGGAAGCTGCTGGCACGAGGGCCCAGTTCTCCGGAGAGCGCGGCCCGATTCAAGAAATACCTCGACGCGATCGATCCCTCCCGCACCGACATCACGGCCTGGTCGGACCTCCAAGACTTAGAGGAAGGACGGGTCGTCCCGCGGCGAGATCCGACACCCTCCGATATCGGTATCAGTAGGTGAGCGCCGGATACTTGCCGAGGCACGTCGGGTGTTCCGCCTGAGTCACCATGAAGTGGGCCACATCGGCGCGTGAAATCGAGCCGATTCGCATTCCCTTTGTCAGCTCGGTCAATACCCGATACCGACTCGTCAAGGGACCATTGGTCAACCGACCGGGACGGACCATTTCCCACCGCGAATAGTCTGCGGCTATCACACGCTCTTGCTCGCTCTTGTCTGCATAGACCGCCCTGAGTAGCAAGGTAAAAAAGATTCGCATAGGCAATGAGTTATAACTCCAACTGTCTCCGGCACCGAATCCGGTCAGGACGATGAGCGTCGGAGTCGAACTCGATTCCTGGATGACTTGCAGCAGAACATGCGCGGAAGAAGAAAACAGTTTGGTGGCCAAGGGGCTTTTGACACCCAGTGTGACAAGGATGGCCTCGGCTCCCTTGATCGCCAATGCCACCGGCCCCGCCTCGGTGGCATTGCCCTGAACCCGTTTGAGCCGAGGATGGTCCGGCAGCGGCACGACCCGACGTGACAACGTCATCACCTCGTGCCCCCGCTCAAGCGCAAGACGAGTGATCTCAAGTCCTACCCCGGCCGACGCTCCGATGACGGCAATCTTCATAACATAGCCCCTCCTCCCATACTGGGTCTCGCGCCGTTTCATACGGTCACACGACCGGAGCCCTCAGCATACGTCATTTTCAATCGATTCGCCGGCTCGGTCAAGAGCGTAAAGAACAGGCTCTTCGCCATTGACAATCGGCTACAACGCTCCAGCCCAGCAGCGGACACATAGATCCATCGGAGATATGACACTTTTTGAGCTTTATGACTGCCAAATCTGAGCCCATTCGGCAAGCAGGCAAGAATTCCGCTGAACTCTTCGGAGTGTTTTTCCAGCGTTGTGATGAGTCCGTTAGTCGAGCAAGAACGCATGCTCCTGAAGATTCAGCACGAGCAAGGGCACGAAGCCAGCGACAACGTCGATCTCCTGCAAGCGGACCCCAATGCTTGATACGCATTCCGTCATCGGCGGATTGTAATACAGACGGCTCACCCTACACCGTGATCGACGCCGTGGCGACGAATCGGTCTTCCAGACACCATAGGACTTGAAGCTGGCTTCGGCCGCTCGGATGAACGGTCGGAACGTGAGAAGTCGATGAATAGACCATGAAGACGTCTCCATGATCCGGCGGCGTTTCGGCACGGCGATGGGCCTGGTGGCCGTGCGCGTCACGAGGAAACTTGAAATACGATTAAAGTTTCTGTAGTGTTGGCTTATCGATCATGCGATCACGCCAAGCCTCCATCGCGCCGTCCGGTCCGTCGGTCGCCCAGCGCGTGGTCACCGCCGCCCGGCACCAGTTCATGCGCCATGGGTTTCGCCACGTCACGATGGACGAGTTGGCGGCGGAGCTCGGCATG
>JAIWOH010000125.1 GCA_020216985.1 Nitrospira sp. | reverse complement strand
AGCGGCCCCATCAAGCGCTCGGGTACCGCAGTCCCGTCCAATTCCGCGCGCAACAGTCAACCCAGGTGGCTTGATTTCAGGGGAGCACTACATCTGTTTCAAAACATCATGCGATGAACATCACCATTTTTATGAGCCTGTTTTATGAGCTTGGCCGGAACATAGTATGAAAAGCACTGTTCTACTCAAAAGATATAAGAGATGGAACCTACCGTGGCAGGTTGAGCGCCCAGGTGAGCACCTTGTCGGACAGGCGATCGGGCAGGAGTTTCATCATGAGCGCGCGAAGTTTGGCATCGGTTCCGACCAGATACCGAGTTTTAGGGCTGGCCGCCGTCAGCGCTTTTTCAACGACGCGCGCCACGATCTCGGCGGAAATCGCCCGTCCCGCCGCTCGCTCAACCACAGTTCTGACTCCCGTCACCACTTCTCGATAGAGTTCCCGCAACTCCGGTGTCGTGTTGGCTTCCAGCTCAGCCGCCCATTTCCCGGACTTTTCCCAAATGGGAGTGGCAATGGCGCCCGGCTCGATGATGGAGACCTGGATCCCCCACTGTTGAACTTCCAAACGCAGCGCGTCGGTGATGGCCTCCAGCGCAAACTTTGAGGCCGCATAGGGCCCCATCAACGGCATGGCCCCGCGTCCCGCGATGGACCCCATGTTAATGATCCGTCCCTTGGCCCGTCGGATCAAGGGAAGAAACGCCTGAATCACCGCGACCTGGCCGATAACGTTGACCTCCAATTGACGACGCAGATCTGGAATCGGCACCACCTCCAATGGACCGGCGACCGCTATGCCGGCGTTATTAATGACTCCATATAATCCATTGCTTCCGACAAAATCATCGACTATGGCATGAGCTTTTACGATCGAGGATTGGTCCGTCACATCCAGAGAGATTGGAATGAGGCGCTCAGTCCCTCGTTCCTTTAAAACTTCTCCGTCCCGTTCTTTTCGCACTCCCGCAAAAACCACGAATCCGAGTCTGTCCAGGTGAAGCGCGCAGGCCGCCCCGATGCCGGTGGATGCACCTGTGATCAGCACGGTTTTGCCCTTGTTGATCGACTCTTTCATACCTGACTTATCAGACCGTGGAGGGCGTTCGATGGTTCGTTCACGTCGGTTGAACTTTGTAAAAATTCCCGTCGTCGGGGACCACGTTCAATGCCTTCTCCCCGTTTCCACAGGCCTGTCGAATTCATCGGAGACCCTGCCGATAGGTCTTCTCAATCGGGTACGAATAGAATCGCCCGCTTCGGTGGCCGCCAACAATGTGGTCACGGCTCCGACCACCACGCCGACCCCCAAAGCGGTTCCTATCGCCATCACGCTCGCCACATTCACACATTCCTGTGAGGCTCGAGTTTTGGCATGGTTGGTCCGATCAAGCTGTCGTGGCGACTCATGCACCTGCTTCCCGACATCGCCTCTCATAAGACGTCCAAATCCGACGCCGGCCAGAATGACGATACTCCCGGCGATGACGCCTCTCAGAAGCGAAACTCTCGGTTCATTGAGAGGGGGACGGACAAGCGTTTCTCCGCCAAGCCATTCCGTTTCCTCACGGTTTTGTGACCGAGGCATCCTACCCCTCCTTTTCCAAACAGGCGACGGGACAGTGCAAGAACACGTCCCCGGCAGAGAGCACTTGGCGCTCGCTCTGCGTGATGGTCTTGAGCGTTGCACCGGTAAACACGTTTCGGAATTTCGTGCCTTCACGCCACGCCGGCACGACCACCCAGGTCTCGCCCCAGACGGTCTCTCCCAGGGGGAGGATGTGCGGATCGGCAATCAACCCCACCAGCAACCGGGGGATGACAGTCAACACGGTCCCCCCCGGATGGAGACGCGCAAATGCAAACAGACGATTCGCATGAACACCCAGACACTCGAGCTTGACGTACTCCCCTTCTTGAAAGATCGGAGCATGGGCGATGCGATACCGTAGGGCTTGCGCCGTCAGATAAAACTTGATGCGGCCGTCCACGCGGTGCGTCATCAAATCGTGAACCAGCGCAAGGCGATCGACCTCCCTCTCGGCGCGCTGATCCAACTCGGCCAGCAAAGCGATTCGCTTGGCAAAATCCACCGCCTTCCGATTGTCGGGATCAACAAGACTGAGATCCCACAGTTCCGTCCCTTGATAGAAATCCGGCACGCCGGGCGCCGTGACCTTCACCAACAATTGGGACAACGAATTGTAAATACCGTAGCCGGCCACGACGGATTGAAACGGTAAAAAATCGTCCAGAAAGGGATTGGACGTCGCACGATCCAACACCCGTGCGGCGAACTCTTGAACCGCCTCTTCATATTCGACGTCGGGACTGATCCAACTGGTATATTGCTTGGCTTCCTTGACGGCCTTGTTCATATACCGTTGGATGCGCTCGACGAAGGCGCGGTAGCCGTCCTCGTCCATCGCCTCAAACGGCCAGGCTCCCACCAGCGTCTGATAAAATAAATATTCCTCGTTCCGCCCGGGGACTGATTCCCCTCCCACCTTTCGTTTGAAACCTCGGTTCAGCTTGTGCCATCGAAGCACATGGTCCTTCCACTGTTTTGGCATCTCCGACAAGACGTGGAGTCTGGCCCTCATGTCCTCGCCTCGTTTGGTATCGTGCGTCGCGGTGGCGGAGAGGGAACCCGACCAACGGTGCTGCCGCACCTTCATATGATCGTGCATCAACCCCGGTGTAATGCCGAACTGCCGGGGATCACTCCCCACTTCATTGAGGGCGATGAATCGGTGAAATCGATAAAATGCCGTATCCTCGATTCCCTTGGCCGCCACGGGGCTGGTCGTCTGTTGAAATTTCGTCACGAACTTGAGTCGCTCTTCTCCGACCACTTGGTCGCGGTCGTGCGGAGCCAGCAGGAGATCGCGCACAAAGTCAAAGACCAGCCCGCTCATGGTGGGATTGCGCCGCTTGGCCTTGCTGACGGCCTCCCAAATAAAGCTTCGATCCCGCGCCGGCACCTCGCCCGTCCCGCCCGTGATATACGTTCGATAGACGGGAAAACAGGCGATAATCTCCTGAATGGTGTGGGTCAGGCTGTTGAGCGTGAAATCCCGCGAACGGCGGTTTCGTTCGGACAGGCGATTCAATTGATAGCCGAGAACGTTCAATTCACCGGCCATGGAGGCCTGCATGATCACCTGTTTGCAGCGACACGTCATTTCTTCAAACGATTCGTGTTTGCCGGTGAAACGCCTATAAATCGCGTCGAACGCCCGTTCGTTCGAACGGTCGATAAAAAGCTGATTGATCCAGCTCAAAAAATCATAGCCGGTCGTTCCATACACCGGCCAGTTCGCCGGCAACTCCTCGCTCACCCCCAAAATTTTTTCAACGACAACGTACAACGGACGTTCGACCTCCGGCAAACCGGTTCGTAGTTCGGCATTGGCCCATCGCTGCAATTTTTTCAAGTAATCGGCCGGATCGTACAATCCGTCCACGTGATCGATGCGAAGTCCCGTGACGGCGCCTTCTTTCATCAATCGGAACAGCAAACGATGCGTCTCATGGAACACGGCCGGATCTTCCATGCGAATGGCGGCCAGCTCGTTGATGTCGAAAAATCGACGGTAATTGATCTCCTCGGACGCGACCCGCCAATAAGCCACTCGATAAGCCTGATCGTTCAAAATCGCGTCCAACGTGTCGAAGCTTCGAGGATCACCCTTGTCTCCGTTGATCAGACGCACGTTTTCTTCGACGAACGCGCGGATCGTCGCACTGGACTCCAGCAGCGTCGCGAGCCGACGCGCGATGATGCCCTTTTCACGGTACCGTTCGGCGACCAGTTCGGGATCTTGCTCAAGAGGGGACGGCAAGTGCTTCAGCGCGGTCATGATGCTCTGAAGCTCCATGAGGGCCGAATCCTCCTCCCCCAATTCTTGAATCAAAGACGGCAACCGATGCCTCAAAATCAACGCCCACGTTTTGGGGGCGACCGGCAACCGATGGTCGTAATAGCGGATGCTGAAGACCCCTGAATCGTAACAAAGCCGCAATTCTTGATTCTCCAAAACCGCCCCATACTGGTCCCCTAAGATCGGGAGCAGCACCTTGTTCCGCAACTCGGGCTTGAGCGGATTCCAATCGATGTCGAAGAACGAGGCGTATCGCGAGCTGGGACCGTTCTCCAGCACGTCCCGCCACCAGCCGTTGATCTGTGTGGCAACGCCCATATGATTCGACACAACGTCCAACAACTGCCCCATTCCGCAGCGACGCAGGGCCTCGACCAACATCCGGTAGTCTTCTTCCGTCCCAAGCTCAGGATTCAATGCCGTCGGATCGACAACGTCATACCCGTGGGGACTCCCCGGTACAGCGGTGAAATAGGGCGAACAGTAGAGATCCGTGATCCCGAGACCGTGCAAATATGGCACGATGCGAGCCGCATCGAGAAAGGTGAACCGTTGATTCAATTGAATCCGATACGTCGAGACGGGAACGCGCGGATGAGAAACGGACGGCGGAACATGACCGAGCCGTCGGCCGTTCGGCTCGCCGGCCTGAAAGTTCCCCGCCTCATCATATCGACCTGGCAGCGGCGCCGTCACGACACCGAATATGTCAGAGTCGGCGGGCTTCGATCAATGGAAGAAACGCGCGCAGGGCGAGGTCGGTGTCGATTCTCTGTGCTCGCAAGGACCCGAGACCGCCTAGTCGTCGCGGAGACGACGTTACATCCGTAAACACGGCCGCCGCGTAGGGCGGAATTGTCAACGAGAATCCCCGCCCGTCGATCGTCAGTTCCGGCGGCAACGAATTCTCTTCTCGTCCCCTAAAATCGTCCGATCCCGCATCGAGTCGTTTGTACCAACGCCCCGCCGGAGCCGTCAGTGTCAGCTTCACCGGCGCACGGTTAAACCCGCATATGAGCAACGCTTCGCCACGGTCCTTCGACCGACGGTGCAGCAGCAAGACCCGATCGGTTTCAAATTCTTGCACCTCGTGGCGCAGATGCTCGTTGTCGCCTGCTCCCAACGACGGAACGGTCCTGCGCAGTTCGATCAATGCCTTGGTCCATCGAAGCAGGTCTTTCTGCCGTTCGGTGTGCCGTTCCCAATCAAGCTTGGACCGTTCAAACGTCTCGACCGCCTGAGGATCGGCGATCTCCTCGGGCTTCCATCCGAAGTGGGCGAATTCCCGACGTCGGCCTTGCCGCACCGCTTCGACCAGCGCGGAATCGCCGTGTTCGATGAAATAGAGAAACGGGGCCGTTTCGCCGTATTCTTCTCCCATAAACAACAGCGGGATATTCGGAGCCAGGAGCACCAACGCACGGGCGACGAACAAGGCTTCAATGGGAAGAAGGGCGCCCAGCCGATCCCCCGCGGCGCGGTTTCCAATCTGATCGTGATTCTGAGCAAACACGATGAATTGCGACGGGCGGCAATGGCGGGAAGAGCTCCCGTGCCGGCGCCGGCGATAGAGTGAATAGCGTCCCTGATAGACGAACCCCTCCCGCACGGCGTTCGCGAGATCCTTCAAATCATGAAAATCTTGATAGTAGCCGGTTCGTTCTCCCGTCAAAACCACGTGCAGCGCATGGTGAAAATCGTCGTTCCATTGTCCGTCCAAACCAAAGCCTCCGACAGTCGGCGGATCAATGAGCCTCGTATCATTTGAGTCACTCTCAGCCACGATGAGCACGCGCCGATCGAGCCGCTCGGCTTGGGCATGAACAGCCGATGTTATGTCTTTCAGAATGTGACTTGGGCTGACATCGTAGATGCCGTGCACGGCGTCCAGCCGCAGACCGTCGATGTGATATTCCGTCACCCAGTAAAGTGCGTTACTGATGAAATAATGTCGTACCGGATCACTGTCCGGCCCGTCGTAATTGATGGCGGCTCCCCAAGGGGTTTTATACCGATCGGTAAAATACGGGCCGAAATCGGCCAGGTAGTTGCCTTCCGGCCCAAGGTGGTTGTACACCGCATCGAGCATGACCGCCATTCCCATCGCGTGGCAGGCGTCCACAAGCCGTTTCAATCCTTTCGATCCTCCGTAACTTGCCTGGACGGCGAACGGGTAGGTCCCGTCGTAGCCCCAATTCCGACGACCGGGAAACTGCGCCACCGGCATCAGCTCAATGGCCGTCACCCCCACCGTCTCTTTGAGATAGGACAAGCGAGGAATGATCGCATCGAACGTACCTTCAGGGGTGAAGGTTCCGACATGGAGTTCATATAGGATCACATCTTCCATAGGGAGCCCGCGCCATGTGCCGTCCGTCCATTCAAACGCGTTGGGATCCACCACGGCAGACGGCCCATGTACGCCGTCCGGTTGAAAGCGAGAAGCCGGATCGGGACGCTCCATCGTGCCATCAAGGAGATAGCGGTACCTGGTCCCTACGGCGACAGCGGCGACGGTGGCCTGAAAGTAGCCGTCTCCTTCGGGCTGCATCGGCACTATGCTCGGATCCCCGTCCAGGAATCGAATCGCCACGGACGAGGCGTGCGGGGCCCAAACACGAAACCGTGTTAAGTCCGGGCCCGTCCGATTCGCACCGATATCAAGCGACCAATCATGGCTCGACATGAGGACTCACGTTTTTGCACGGTGAGCGATTGTCGTTGTGAACTTATTCTGAAGTAACCCGGCGTCTTGTGCGCGCCAGAGGCGGCATATTATACATACGACAAGCCATGAATCGCCGTCTCCAGAAAAAACGATGAGAGTGTGGCCTGGAAAGCCCTATCCGCTCGGCGCCACGTGGGACGGGCAAGGAGTCAACTTCGCGCTGTTCTCCGAACACGCCACGGCCGTCGATCTTTGCCTGTTCGACGGCCCCAAACACGCAAAGGAATCTCTGCGTATTCGGTTGGAAGAACGCACCGACCAAATTTGGCACATCTATATCCCGGGGCTCTGGCCTGGCCAACATTACGGCTATCGAGTCCACGGCCCGTATGCGCCGGAGGAGGGCCATCGGTTCAATCCGGCGAAGCTGTTGATCGATCCCTACGCCAAGTCCATCGCCGGAACGATCGAGTGGTCCGACGCGATGTTCGGCTACCGGATCGGCGATCCCCAAGCTGACCTGTCGATCGACCCACGGGACAACGCCGCGAACGTTCCCAAATGCGTCGTCATCGACCCGGCCTTTTCATGGGGCGGCGACACGCAACTGAAGACGCCCTGGGAGAAGACCATTATTTATGAGCTGCACGTGAAAGGCTTCACGGCGCGGCATCCGAACGTGCCGGAATCCATGCGCGGCACCTACGCGGCATTGACGACGCCGGCGGTGTTGGACTACTTGCTTGAACTGGGCATCACTGCCGTCGAACTGTTGCCGGTCCATCATTTCGTCCGCGATCGACACCTGGCGGAACGCGGACTGACGAACTATTGGGGGTACAACACGATCGGTTTCTTCGCGCCGGACATTCGCTACGCGGTTTCTCCCGTCGACGCCCACCATGTGCGTGAATTCAAAACCATGGTCAAGACGCTGCACAGCGCCGGGATCGAAGTCATTTTAGACGTCGTGTACAACCACACCGCGGAAGGCAATCACCTGGGACCCACGTTGTCGTTCCGCGGCATCGACAACGTGTCCTATTACCGGCTGATGTCGGAACATCGTCGGTTTTATATGGACTACACCGGTTGCGGCAACACGCTCAACGTCACGCATCCTCGGACGCTGCAACTCATCATGGACAGCCTGCGATATTGGGTCGTGGATATGCATGTGGACGGGTTTCGCTTCGACCTCGCGTCCGCCCTTGCGCGCGAGTTGCACGCCGTCGATCGATTGAGCGCCTTCTTCGACATTCTGCATCAAGATCCGATTCTCTCCCAGGTCAAACTCATCGCCGAACCCTGGGACGTCGGCGAAGGCGGGTATCAAGTGGGCAACTTTCCGGTCGGCTGGGCCGAATGGAACGGCAAATACCGAGACACCATTCGACGGTACATTAAAGGGGACGGCGGACAAGTCGGGGAATTGGCCTACCGACTCACCGGCAGCAGCGACCTGTACGAGGCCAGCGGACGCCGACCGTTCGCCAGTATCAATTTCGTCACGGCGCACGACGGATTCACGCTGCATGATCTGGTGTCTTACAACCACAAACACAACGACGCCAACGGCGAGGACAACCGCGACGGCACCGACGACAACCTCAGTTGGAACTGCGGAGCGGAAGGGCCGACGAACGATCCGGTCGTCAAGGAGCTGCGCGAGCGGCAAAAGCGGAACTTTCTCGCCCTCCTCCTGCTCTCCCAAGGAGTCCCGATGCTTTGTGGAGGTGACGAGATCGGCCGCACCCAGCACGGCAACAATAACGCGTATTGTCAAGACAACGACGTCAGTTGGTACGATTGGAAACTGGACGCGACGAAGCGTGACCTCCTGTCCTTCACGCGCAACCTGATCGCCTTTCGCAAACGGCATCCGGTCTTGCGGCGGCGACGTTTCTTTCAGGGACGCCGGCTCAGAGGGTCGGAGGTCAAAGACCTCTCCTGGTTCAGGCCGGACGGCAAAGAAATGACCGACGAGGATTGGAACGCCGGCTACGTCAAGTCGCTCGCGCTTCGACTTGCCGGAGACGCGATCAGCGAAACCGACGAAAAAGGACGTCCCATTGTCGACGATACCATCCTGGTCCTGTTAAACGCCCATCATGAGCCGCTCGCGTTCACGCTTCCCGCTCACAAACGGGGGGTCCGTTGGCGTCCCGTCTTCGACACGTCCGCTCAGCCGAACGCCAAAAATCCCGTTGTCGTGTTCAAGGGAGGGGAACGGTACGATCTGCAAGGCCGATCAATCGCCGTCCTGCGACTCAGCGATCACTAGCGGTCCACATCACTCGCCGATCCTACTTGGCGATCGTGATGGGCAGACCCTGCACCTTCGCCACGTCCGTGACAGTCATTTGGTAGAGCTGACTCATCAGCTCGAAGGCTTCACGATTCCACCGCCTCACTTCTTCTTGGCCTTCCGCTTGATTGTCGATGGCGTACCATCGCCCTTCGAGCTGGGCGGCAAACACGACGTCAGCCGGTCGTGCATCCGACTCTATGATGGCAAGAGTCTTGACCGGATTGCGCGACACCCGCTCGCTGCGAGGATCAGGGGAAACATCAAATTCCGGCTCGGCTTCGATGCCGCGGGCTAAAAATTCCAACATGGCGTTGAAGCTGCGAAGCTTGATCTGCCCATGCCAGGAATAGTCTCCTCCCGGATAATTCGGACGGATATCGACCAGGACGTAATTGCGGGGATACCGTTCCGCTTTCAGATGAAGACTTCGGCGTTCTTCATTCGTCAATGACGTCGGGTCGTAGTTCGTAATCACCAACCGCCCGACGATGCGTTTCGAGAGACGCGGGCGCCTGTCACCGTCTTGACCCCATTGATACCCCTTGTCGATGGCCTGCGAAGTCATCGGATGATCAAGTGGAAGCGGCCAGATGTCTTCAAACGTGAGAAAGCCGACATGGAGGTGGCGGGCCAGATTCAATGCAGAGAGATGCAACACTCTTTTTCTGAACTCCCGATATTCGTCCGCCCGGTGCGGCATGTTCAAATAAAATGTCCGCTTTCCTCCTTCTTCGACGGCGAGCCCCCGCCCCATCAGCCTGAGCACGATCGCCGGCTCGACACCTTGAGCCAACAGAAAATCCAGTTGTGTTTCGTCCATGGGCGTCAAAATTCGTTTGGTAAATTCCTCTCCCTGCACAGGAACAATGCTCACGGTAGGGTTTTCCGCCACGGTCGCTCCAAGATTGAACAGAAAGAAATTTCTCGCGAACACCGGTCCGCTCGGGGCAAACAACTGAGAACCGAATCCGGCGTTGGATCGAAAGTCGAACGTTGCGGCGACATTGGAAATCGCCGTGAAGTGGCGCGGTTGCCCCTGTTTGGCCCGTCCGATGTTCAGCAGAAGCATCTCGGCTTCGACCGCATTGACCGTGCGGTCATATTCGATCACCGCCCGATGCATCGCTACCGGCGACAGGCACCCGGAGAGGCTCAGCATCGCCGCCAGTGCGCAGAGGCCGGGTCGAATCATCCTGCTCTTTGATTGACTCATGGACATGCCGCTCATCGCCGGTCAAAAGAAGAGTGCACATCCTTTCCTGACGCCATGAACATCGACACCGGAACAGTTCATCCCTCTCTCCTCACATGTGCCGCAAATCATCCGGCGAGCGGTCCCGCCCGCGCCCCAACAACGTCCGCTCCAGATAATCCTTGGCCAAATCCTTGGCGCCGAGCCCGAACGCCAGACAGGCGGCGAACACGATCCCGCCGAACGTAATGCCGAACCCGACGATCACCACGCTGGCCGCAATGCCTAATTCTTCCAGCGCCATGGCGAGCGCGAACAATCGGACTCCCCATCGAGACAGGCTGGCGATCAATCTGGCCGGGGGAAGGCCGGCGTTGACCGCCGCGATCAAGACCCCCTGCGAAATAAAGTTCGACAGCAGGTAGCCGGCGATCAGAATCACGGCGGCGACTAAAACGTGGGGAATATAGGCCAAGAGCGATTGGGCGAATTGATTGATCGGTTTGAGATTGAGCGCGCCCAGCCCGGCAATCATCGCAAAGAGCGCCACGGCCCAATAGGTTATACGCCCCACAATTTGCGAGGGGTCCGACTTGACTCCCCCGCGGCCCAGCGCCGCATTGACGCCGAGCCGATCGCACAAATGGTCCAACCTCACGACTCGCAGCAGTCGCTCGACGGCATGCCCCAGTGCCCAGGCCATGGCGAATCCGACCCCGATGATGATGGCCATCGCCAAGACGTTCGGCAAAATCGCCAGGACTTGCCGGCCCAGGTGCTCCAACGGCGCAAGCAACGCCTTGTCAAAGAAGTCCTGCATGTCCGCCTCCCTTCTTGCCGTCCACGCCGCCGGCGTTTATGAGCGCGGCCGGCCGCTCCAACGATCGACGAGATAGGATTTCCGTTCTTCAAACGCCAGGCATAATTGCTCGACTCTCCTCTCCGCTTCGGCGGACGTGAGCCCCTGGGTCTCCAGCACAAAGGTCGCCGTCCGTCCCAGATACAGCGGCGTGAGCGCCTTCAGCAGGTGCTCGCGGGGCATCACGCGGCCGTGATAGGCCACGGCCGCCTCATAAACAACGCGGACCCAAAGATCGTCCGGAATACGGAACTCGACGGGAGAAGTTGCTCGAAGCGGCGACAGCTCCGCAACAATTTCCCGCCCCAACATCTGTTCCCAAATGGGAGCCAGATCGTCCATGCCCTGCCGAAACGCGTGAATCATTCGTTCCACGTTCACGTGAACCGGCTCGACGCCTACTTCATATTGAAACCCGAAGATCTTGACCGGCACCGAGTCGTTTCTCGCCAACCAGACCTCATGATGTTCCTCCATCAACGCGAACAAGGCTCCCAGAACCTGCATCAGCATGGCGGCCAAATCAGCGGACGGATCCTTGGGATTGTGAATTTTGGCGCCGAGAAAACTCTGGCAGACGCGGGCGCCGCTCGCGATGGCCTCCGTCGTCATCCAAATATCGATGCCGAATCGCGCCACGTCCGACTCCCAGACGTGCTGGTCCAGATAATGCTCGGCCAGCCGGCCGGAAAACCCGAAATCGCCGCCGATCGGTTGTCTGATCCGCTGACCGTACAGCGCCCTCGTGAGCGGATAGACGATGCTGTTTGTAATAGTCCCGTCGTACTTGTGGCGCAGATAGTAGGGGGCGACGTAGTCGTAGTGCTCGTCAAGAACGGGTCGCAAGAGCAGTTCGATCCATTCGGGCGTGATGCTCCGCAAATCGGAATCCACCACCGCGCAGGCCTTGGCATCGAGCCGGCGCGCAATCTCAAAAATCGTCCGGAACGCGCTGCCTTTCCCTGGAATCCCGTGATAGGGCGTAATGATCTTTTGAAGCCGGCTCTGTTGATCGCTGATGAGCAGGGCGCCGTAATCGACGATCGACCGTGCGACGACCTCGGTCGTGCCGTCGGACGATCCTCCGTCGGAATTCACGAGCACGGCTCGTTGTTCGGGAAAGTATTTCGCCAAACCCGCGCTGACGGCCCGCACCACGTGGCCGATCGTGTCGGCATTGTTGTAGCTGGGAATGCCGACCAGAAGATCGGCCTGGCGGATGTCGGACAATCTGGCTTCCGTCTCTTCGGCGAGAGAGACCGAAGGTTTGGCTGATTGCGTGTCTTGCGTTTTCATTTGGTGGGATCCCATCGATGGTCCTCTTCCACCGCGTTCATCAGACGGTCAAAAATGTCCGGAACCGCCGCCGCCACTCGACTCCAATTGGAAATCATGGGGACTCCCAACGGGTCCTTCTGGAACACGTCCGAGGCCAGTTTGATTCCTTTGAGAAACGTCTCGACGGCGGTTCTCTCGGCGTGTCGGTCGAACTTCAAACTGTTAATGGCCGCGCTGTCTTCATATCGGCGAATGGCTTCTTCGGCCAATCGAAGATAGGTGGCCCGCAACGTCTTCAGCTCCGCGTCGCCGAGCACTACTCCAAGGCTGGACAAATGACGGAACAACGACTTCGAAATATCCACCGTCATCTTGAGGAGACCCTTTTCGGGGTCGTCGGCAGACAGCGTCTGATGCTTGTGTTCATACGCGTCCGCGATGTCCGCCTGACAGACGCGCCGCAACGCGCAATTGCGAAACACTTCGGCCAGAATCCCGATTTCCAATCCCCAATCGCCCGGAATGCGGTTGACCCATGCAAGATCGCGCACCATGGCGAATTCCCCCGCAAGCGGATAGCGGAAACTGTCCAAAAACGCCAGCAACGGCTGGTCTCCCACCAGTTGCTGCAACGAGCGAATGACCGGCGTAAAAAACAGCCTGGTCACGCGCCCGTGCAATCGATCCGTGACACGGCTGTAATAGCCCTTGCAGAACTCATAGCCTAAATTGGGATTGGCCACCGGATAACACAGCCGCGCCAGGTATTCCCTCCTGTAACTCACGATGTCACAGTCGTGCAGGGCAATCACCTGGCTTTGACGGCGGGCCAGCACATACCCAAATGCCAGCCAGCACGATTGGCCCTTGCCTGGTAGCCCGACATCGATCTCTCGCTCGACCAGGGTTCGCAGAAGCTCCTGCACGCGAGCGCCGTCGATCCAGACGAGCCGAACGAATTGCGGGAGTGCTTTGAAGTAGTCCCTGGCGCGACGAAATTCAAGAGGCGAGGCGCGTCCCAGCGCGACCACGATCTCGTTCAGATACGATACTCGCTTCAATTCAGCCACGATCCCGGACAGCGCGGGCCCCTCAAGTTCGGAATAGAGGCACGGCAACACCAACGCAATCGGATTGACGGTGCGATACTGTTCGAGCTCGTGTTCCAGTTGATCCACGTTGGGAGGACCCAGGCGATGGAGGACGCTGACCACTCCGTTTTGAAAGAAATCCGCCATTCGATTCTCCCTTCAACTTTTGGAGCCACTCTTCCATAAGGCCGAACGCCGCGGCTCATTCACTTGGAAAGCCAGCATCGCATAACCGTCGGGCCGATCCTAGTCTGATTTGTACCTCTCCCTTTAAGAGCATTTCAAATTCAGCCAGCCGTTTGAGAAGCGGAACCGTGAACCCTCCCTTTTATCAATTCTTTCCGTCGTCTAAAATCACAAGGACGCGCCTCTTCGCCCATAGACGCATAGAATGGGTTGCGAGGCGACCCGACGATGATCAAGAGCGATGAGTAAGAACGGAACGTCTTCGTGGAGCATGGTCGTCTTTACGGATTTGGACGGCACTCTGTTGAACAGCCGGACTTATCGGTTCGACGAGGCAGGCGAGGCGTTGGACGCCCTGCGTGCTCGTGGGATTCCGCTCGTTCTGGTTTCAAGCAAGACCAGAGCGGAGATGGAGCCGATCCGCTCTCAACTGCGTAATGATCACCCGTTCATCGTGGAAAACGGAGGCGCCGTGTTTATTCCGGCGGAGTATTTCTCGTTTCCTCTTCCCGCCACCAGAGCTTCCGGTTCTTATCGGATCATCGAATTCGGCACCCCCTATCCGCGACTCCGCAAGGCATTGAAAGAAATCAAGCAGGAAGTCGGCCTGTCTCTCACCGGATACGGCGACTTGTCGGCCGATGACGTTGCATCACGAACGGGCCTGTCCTCCAAAGAAGCGGCCTTGGCCAAACAACGAGAGTACGACGAACCGTTTTTCATCGAAGGAACCCACCGCGCCACCCCCGAGCTCGCGGCGGCCATCCAAAGCCGCGGCCTGAACTGGACCACGGGGGATCGCTGCCATCACTTGATGGGGTCTCAGGACAAAGGACGCGCCGTTCGCCGTCTCATTGAATACTACCGACAGG
>JAIWOH010000124.1 GCA_020216985.1 Nitrospira sp. | reverse complement strand
AATTTCAGCTCATCGGCTACGAACCCGCCTCCGCTTATTTTGAACACCAGCGTAACGATCGGATACGACGTTCCGTGGAGGAAAGTCCACGAATTGCTGCTCACGGCCGCCAAACGCACGACGCACATTCTGGAGACGCCGGAGCCGTTCGTCTTGCAAACAAGTCTCAATGACTTTTACGTCACGTATGAGATCAATGGATACACCAAACACCCCAACAAAATGGCGACCATCTACGCCGAGCTTCATCAGCACATTCAAGACCAGTTCAACGAAGCGGGTGTGGAAATCATGTCGCCTCACTACACCCAGGTGCGCGACGGCAATAAAACGACAATCCCCGATGAATACTTGCCCAAAGACTACCAGGTTCCCGGCATCCGCATTTGGCCGCTTCGCTCGTCTCACATACGCTCCGAGTCTCCATCCCCAGACGGAGACACCCACCGACCATGAACGCGCTTAACAATATGCCGTATTACTTTATACCGGACCGACAGGGTCTTCTCCGGGAGGAACGGCAAGCCGGGGTCTGAAACCGGAGCAATCGCAAGCACGCGGACTTTCTTCCTTATCCATCTTATCCATGAACATTTTTTGCTCCGGCCCGACACATGATCTCTCGCTGGCGATGTCATTATGGATAGGGCTTGTTTTCTTTTCTTCCTGCCTTGACTCATACGGAGCAACCGCGTTAATTTCCTGCCCGTGGCGGTGTAGCTCAGTTGGTAGAGCAGCGGACTCATAAGCCGCGGGTCGGGGGTTCGATCCCCTCCACCGCCACCATGTTGATGCCCGCCCCCTTCCTCGGTTTTTCATCATTATGACTGACGAATCGCATCCGCCCGACCCGGTACGGCGTACGCTTTAGTGTCCCATCATGCCTTTTAGGTCGCTTTTCATGCCTTTCATCTCATCTCCCATGCCCTTGACATCGCCCTTGATCTCCTCACCGGCTTCTTTCATCATGTGCCCTTTGTGTTTCACCTCGTCGGCCTTGTCCTTTACGCCCGCTTTCATCTCTTCCTTCTTGTCGGTCATCTCTGCGCGAGCTTTGTCTTTCTGACCAAGCACGCCGGAAGTCACTTGGTCTTTCTTGCCCATGACATCGGCCTTCATTGCTTCTTTCTCGCTCCTCACGTCAGCTTTGATTTTACCGATTTCATCCGCATCGGCAGACAGGCTCATTCCTACCACACACGACGCAAACACCAAGGCAATAGACCCAAGTTTGCTCATGACAACCCTCCTGGAAGTTAAATGTAAAACAACGGACGGTACAATGTGTTGCGATCGTTCCCGCTTTCATGAAACTGATACAGTACATCCGCGTGCCACGAAGTCGGCCGCAATCGACGAGACGGGCTCAAGAGTTATATCATGGATTAATGGGACTCCGGCGGAAAATCCTGATCGGACTCGGGGTCGGTCTCATCTCATTAGGTCTGATCGGTGATTGGCCGGCGGAGAGTGATCCGACGCTTCCGGACACCCGGTCGTTTTTCTTGTTCCTGGGAGGAGTTGTGGGAATCGCCGGATCGCTGCTCGCGATCCGACGAAGAAGAGATACCTAGACATTGTCACGCCGCCGGCCGGTGTTCCGCGACAGGGTCAACCCCGGCCGGCTGTTCTGAGATGCAGTTTGAACACCACGCGCCTGCTTCTCTCGCGATCGGGAAACCCTAAGGCATTCCGAACAAGCTCTTGACTCCCTCTTCCGTTCGCCGACACCTTCCGTTGAAAACAGGCATAGGCCCACGGAGCACGGTCTCGAATCGCCAAGAGGCTTTTTGACAGCACGGCAAATGAGCGTTCTTGGCTCAACTTAAGATTCCCGATATCGTCCCCTTGATCGTCGGTGTGGCCTTCGATCACAAACGTCTCCACCTCATCACCGTGCGGTCCGCAAAGAACGGTCGCGTAGCGAGGGATCGCTTCTGTTAAGAACGCATCGGCCGCCGGAGAAAGTGTGCTCTTGCCGAACGCGAAGTTCAGGATATTGTCCGGAACCACCACCCTGAGCAGTGACGGATCATCTGCCCGCGCGATCATAAGACCGTCGGACTCCATCTCCCGACGAAGCACGTCAACGGCGGAAGCCGCGGGCGGCGACGGCGATTGATTTTCTCCTGTCCCCGTAACGCTCTGGGCCGCCAGCAACAACATGCACACCACGGCAAGCGACGTCATGAGATCGGTCGTCCCCGCCGACGTCGAGAAGCTTCCCTCTTCGGAATCATGCGGCCCGAGCGATCGGCGTTCCATGTCCATCCTTGTCTTCCCCCGCCACGGCATCTACGGCCACAAGCGAGACAATCGCCATCCAGCTTTCTGAGCTTCCTCGGTAACCGGAGGCAATGCCTTTCTTCTCCGTCGATCGTCGAGCTGCTCGATCAAGCGGTTGACATCGTGAGCGGACAGCGCATTGGGCGGTCGCAGCGATTCGAGCGACCGGCGCAGCTCATCAACGGCGATACAGACCGGCTCCGTGATTCGGGCGAGCGCGCCCCGCACTTCTTCGCCGATCGTCGATGCCAGATACTCCCGTTGATCCCGCAGATCTTCTTTTTTCAAGAAAGCGAGGCTCTTGGAGATCTCCTCTAGAACCTCGACCGCCGCCTCCATACGCTGATGGACGGCTTTGATCCCTTGAAGCACTGAACGATCCGCACCGACGTTCCCATACTCCCCACCGTCCGTTGAAACCGGCGCGCGGCCGAGTGCGCCATGATCTCGAACCTTTTGTGGAAACATCTCGTCGAGAAGCGCGACGATCCGGCGATGGCGATCGGCCAGTCCGTGCCAACCGGATTTTTCCAACAGGAGAAAGACGTTGGCACATGCGAGACCGATGATTGAGGTCACAAATTTTCCGGCCAGACCGTTGATGAATCCGGGAAGTCCCTCGATTTGGGTCCCGTTCGCATGTAATTTGCCGAGCCCGATCAGAATGGCCAGAAAAGTGAACAGCAAGCCGACCCCCGTCAGAAAAGACGGAAAGTGCCGGTAGAACTGGTAATTCACATGGCTTGCGCAAGCCGCCTCAAACGAAAAACATTCCGCCGCCGATTTATCGGCATACACGGTCGGTTCCAGAAACCAGGACGGTTGTTCGATCACAAGACTTTTTCGGAAGACCAGCCAGTCTCGTGCATAGGTCGGCTCTCCGCGCATGATCCGATCCAAGACCATGAGATCATCGAGATCTCGCTGCTCCATTGGATCCTTTGGATCCTTCGCCTTGTTCGCCCGTTTCTTCGCTTCATCGGGGAACACGACCCATTCCGGAGCGGCTTGCCGCCTTCTTTGAGCAAGCAGCATAAGTTGCGGCTCGATCCGCTCCGTCACCGCGCGCAGCCGCCGGATGCCTCGAAGGAAACATCCGCCGTGCCAGAGGAAAAGAACGATGATCCCCACGGCTCCGATGCAGCTCGCCAGCGGAATCTGAAATCCATTAAGAAGGGGCACATCGCGCGTCATCCAGGCCCACACGTCATTGACGGCCGGTAGGAAGTTCATGCTTGCGTGCCCTCTCCACGGATTCAGTCATGAACGACGCTTTCAAGATTCACGCCGTGCGATTCATCGTTCCGTCATGAACTTGAGAAGCCTTCGCGAGAAGAAAGATCCTGATGAACAGGCATTTGTGACCGGGCCAGGCAACTTTTTCCCAGCAATGGAGAGATTGGGAAGAGGATATCACCGGTTGGTCAGAATAAAATGCGAAGGTTTTACTCTTTCCGCAAGAGACGGTTTGCCTCCGCAATCGCCTTGAGAAGAGCAGCCCGCTCCCTCTGATTGTTCTTCAAAGTCGGCACACTGTCCGCAAATCGTTTTGCGGCTTGACTCAAGGTTTGCAACGTGTCAACGAGGGAATCGTCAGCGGAGGAGGGATCACGTTCGGCATCTCGGAACAGCTTATGACGTCTCCTCGGTCCCACATAAAGTTGTGGTGCAACCGGGTTATCCTTTTCCAATTCAGGTCGCCTGAAAACTCCCATCGTTTTCTCCTACAACGGTACTCGTCGTTCACCTATACCACTCGGCGGGAGACGGCCGATTCTCCCCTCTCCGGGAGGGGAGAGCGTGAATGTGGATCAACTCGGCTCGCTCTCCCCGTCCGACACCGTGCCGTTCCTGGGCCGGATTGCGCACCCTCCAGCTTTGTCCAGAAAAGAAACAGAAGCCGCTAGTGATAGCGGGCGATCAATCGTCCTCTCTTTCGTCGCACGAGAGGGAGCCGCACGGGAACCCACTCTTCCTCTCTCACCGGCACGGCCAACATGATCATCGAAAGTCTCTGATACATTTTCTCCAATTCCCGACACCGTTTGACAAAACGGCCTGAGGAGAGGTTCGGGAAATAGCCGCGGTATCGCTCATAAAACTTCGCTCGCTCTTTCCACCGCTCCGCATAACATCTGAGCAGCCAAGCGGCCGACTCCCATAGACGAAAGGGCTCCTGTTTCATCGTCTGAAGCCTCGTGGTCGGCGGAGCCATGATCATATCTTTCATGTTCTCTCCTCCTTTGTTGATCCCCGTGCCGTTTGACTCCACGTCGTTTCTCGCCCGCACCGCCACTATAATTGCGCATCATGAGAACGGCATTAGTCCAACATGAAAACCATCTCATAAAGAGAACCCCTATGAACGGAACGAAAGAATCCCGTCGTCGCCGATCGACCGCGACGCTTATTCCTCTCGCAATCCTTCCACAATCGACTGTCTCGCCGCCCAGCGCGAGGGAAAATAGCCGGCCATCAACGTGGCCGCGGCGGCCAATCCGACCGCCTGCAGGATCCCCCCGAGAGGGACGATCATATGAATCGTCCAGCCGAACGATTGCTTGTTGATCACCTCGATCAGCAACACGGCGAGCGCTCCTCCGCCCA
The DNA here is from genome assembly GCA_020216985.1 of Nitrospira sp. Taxonomy (GTDB): domain Bacteria; phylum Nitrospirota; class Nitrospiria; order Nitrospirales; family Nitrospiraceae; genus Nitrospira_D. Next base: position 5,107 of record JAIWOH010000124.1, on the reverse strand, counting down.
CCAGCCCCAGCCCTATTCCTATCAGGCCCAGGTACGTCGCTTCCCACAGCACCAACTGTCCTATTTGCCTCTCGCTGGCTCCGATGGCCCTGAGCGTGGCGAACTCCCTTCGACGTTCCAACACCGACGTCACCAGCGTGTTGACGATACCGAGCATGGCGATCACGACCGCGATCGCTTCAAGCACGTAGGTCAAAAGAAACGTCCGGTCGAAAATCTCCAGCACTTCCTTGCGAAGCTCGGCGTTGCTGATCAGCAACGGCGGGAGACGGCCGCCGACCTCGCTCAATCGAGCCGCCATGCGTTCTCGGACCAGATCAAGATCGGCTCCGCGGTCCAGATACACGGGAAACACGGTGACGAGGTCGTCTCGCCACAACGATTGATAGAGCCGGCGATCCATGAGGACTTTTCCTCCGTCGGTCGCATAATCATAAAACACGGCGACGACCGGAAAATTCCTGGCCCCTTCCGGCGTGACCAGCTCAAGACTGTCGCCTTCCCGGATTCCAAGCTGATCGGCCAAGATCTCGGAAACCAGCACGCCGTCGGTGTCCGCGGCGCGGACGAGCCGGTCGGCGGAATCACCGTGGCGCACCCAATATCGGCTCATCCGGGCATGAATCCGCAAGTCGCGCGACACGATCGCCGCCCGCTTCCCTTGCACAGTCACGCGAACGTCTCGGTACGTATCGACCTCCGCGACGCCGGGAATCGAGGACAAGACCTCCGACCAGGATCCCGGCAAACTCCTTCCCGTACTCCCAGCTTCCGTCCCACGCAGCCAGAGCGACGGCGCGACGATCACGTCCGCCATCACGGTCTCCGACACCCAGACTTCCACCGTGTTTCGGAAGCTTTTAATCATGACCAGTACGCCGATCATGATGGACAACCCGACCATCAAGGCGGAGATGCTCACCCCGTTGCGGCCGGGATTGCGCGACGCATGATCGATCGCGATCGCCCGCATGATTCCCGCCATCGTCGATTGAAGCCCCGGCTGCCGGATTCCACGGCGCCAACCGGTCACGCAAACAGGGGCCATGCACGACAGACCGGCCAATAAGCAGAGAGTCGAAGCATAACCTGGCACGGGAACTCCATCGATAGGATCGGCCGTGCTCAACACTCCCGCAATGACAAGCAGGATGAATCCCCCCATGCCTAACGCACCGACCCGCAGTCGCTGCCCCGCCTCGTAATCACCGGGCGCCAAAGCCCGCACGGGAGCCGTCCGAGCCGCATTCATACTCGGTCCGACCGAACCGATCATGGAGACCGCGCAGCCGACGAAGATTCCTTCCCCGGCCAACCGCCAGAGCCAATCGGACTCCAGGGCAACACCGTTCCCGACTCCCACGGGAACGTACAAATCCGAGATCGTGCGACTGAGCAGGCTCACCAGTTCTCTGGCTAGAAGAAACCCCGCTGCGCTTCCGGCCAAGCCGCCGGCCAATCCCAACGCGGCGGCTTCGGATAAAAACAAACCGGCCACCCTCGCTTGCGTCATCCCGATCGCGCGATAGATTCCTATCTCGCGCCGCCGTTGCGCGACCGCAAAGGCCATCGTGTTATAGATCAGAAACATGCCGACCAACAGACCGACCCAGCTCAACACCGTGACGTTCAGGCGAAAAGCCCGCATCATGTGATCGACTTGCGCGGTGCGACTCGACGGACGCTCGACCGTCACGGTCGGCGGAACGATCGCGCGCACCGCTTGCGCGACTTCTTCGACGTCACGATCTTTCTCCGTGACGAGATCGATCCGATCCAAACGCCCGACCATGCCGAACGTCACCTGCGCCGCCGCAATATCCATGACGGCAAGACGACTCCACAGAGCCGTCCGATCCGTCGCATCTTCAAGCAGCCCGACGATCTTGCAGACCGTCAAGCCGGGCCCCACTTGAAGATCGATCGTCTCACCCACGGCGACTCCCCATTCGGAGGCCAATCCCTTCCCCAATAAAATGGTGTTCGGGTCAAGCATGGCCTCCAACCGGCGATCCGCCGACTGTCGGCTCAGATGAAATCCTCGCGATCCGACTTCGGCAAGAAGATCCAAGCCAAGCACCTGGACGGCCTCTTGGCGATCACCGCGTGTGATCACCGCCGTTTGCAGAATGACCGGAGCGCTTGAGCGAACGCCTGACACCTGTCGGATCGCCGTGATGATTCGTTCGTCAAGCCCCAGTTCTCCTCCGGAGATTTCCAGAGTCGTAGGCCCCGCCACGGTCAAGACCGCCTGTTCGAACGAGCGCAGGACATCGACGTTAGCCGTCCGTACCGCCACCGACGCGGAGACGCCGAGTGCCACGCCGATGACCGTCAACCCCGTGCGAAGGGGTCGCTGGAAGACTTGTGCGGCGAGAATCAGCCGCAGCACTTTGAGGAAGGACACGGCGGCCATCATTCGGGCCGGATCACGAGACGCTCGGAGGAGCGGACAAATCGCTCGATTCGTTTACACATTTTCGATCCTTTGTTAGACTAACTTTGTTTACTCGAAAGGAGTGCACGGAGATGCGAAGCAGAGGCAATACGGTGCTTCAGAGTCCACGAGCCAAACGTTCCCACCGCGCGTCCGGCCGTCTGACCCCTCGGCAATCCCAAATCCTGACCATGGTCGCTATGGGCCATACCAACAGGGAAATCGCAGCCGCGCTGAACATCAGCATTCGCACGGTCGAAGTGCATCGCTATCACTTGATGCACCGGCTGGAGGTCCGCAACGTCGCCCAACTGCTCCGTCGGTCATTGAAATTGGGGCTGTTGCCGCGCCGCTTCGGAAAATAAGCCCCAACCCTATAACTCCTTGACGGCTCCCCGGAAGTCTTCGATCGAGCGGTATCCTTTCTTGACCATCAATGTGGCCAACTCGGTTTCGAGCCTGCCGAACACGTTGAGCCCTTCTTCCACCAACGTCGTTCCGATTTGCACGGCGGACGCTCCGCATAAGATATGTTCAAAGACGTCTCCGCCGTCCACGACGCCGCCCGTGCCGATGATGGGAATGGCGCCTTGAAACAATTTGTAAAATGCGCGGACGTTGGCGAGGGCCACAGGCTTGATGATTTTTCCGCCCACTCCCCCGAATCCTCCTTTCGGTTTGATGACCACGGTTTCCCGCTCGGGATCGACGACCAGCCCGTTGCCTACCGAATTGATCACGTTGAGAAAATCGACTCCGCTTCTTGCGATAACCTGTCCCATCGCCTCATGGTGCGCCGGATCAAAGTACGGCGGGAGTTTCACGCCCATGGGAACCGTAATCAGCGCGCGCGTCCGTTTCATGACCCGCTCCGAAGCCTCCAGGTCATAACCGATCTGCGGCTTTCCGGCAATATTCGGACAGGACAGATTCACTTCGATCAAATCCGGTCCCGCGGCATTGATCGCATCGGCGATGATCGCAAAATCTTCTTCGCACAGCCCCGCGACGCTCGCGATGACCGGCTTTCCAAATCGTTTGAGATCCGGGATCAATTCAGCGTAGGCCCGGTAGCCAAGATTGGGAAGCCCCATGGAATTGATCGATCCGCCAGGAAAACCATAATACCGAGGTTCCGGATTGCCTTGTCGGGGCTCGACCGTCATCGACTTGGTCACGATGGCGCCGGTACGCGACCGTCCCAACGCCGTCAGCTCTTCTCGCGTTACGCATAACGCACCGGAAGCGTTCATGAAGCAGGCGGAAAACTTGACCCCCGCGATCGTCGTGGACAGATCCGTCATCATGAAACCGGTTCCCCCGCACGCTCGGCTCGCGCCACAAGCCGGCCATCCTGCATGGTCCAAACGTAGTCCGCGGTCTGAGCCGCGTGTCGGCTGTGCGTCACCAGTAGGACCGTTTGCTTCCCTGCCGTCACCAGTGTTTTCAACAACGTCATGATCGCGGCGCCCTGATGGGAATCAAGGTTTCCGGTCGGCTCGTCGGCTAGAAGAAGTCGCGGGCGATGGGCCAACGCCCTGGCGATCGCCACCCGCTGCTGCTCCCCGCCCGATAACTCTCCAGGCCGATGGCTTCGCCTTGGCCCCATCCCCACCATCTCCAACATTTCATCCACGCGCTTCATCACGTCGCGCCGTCTTTCCCCGCGCAACAGCAACGGCAACGCGACATTTTCCTCCGCCGTCAACGCGGGAACCAAATGAAACGCTTGAAAAACGATTCCGATGGTTTCGCGGCGCAAGGCCGTCCATTCGGCGTTGCTGAATCCCACGGTGGATCGCCCGTCGAGAATAATCTCGCCCGACGTCGGCTGGTCTAACCCGGCGACGAGATTCAGCAACGTGCTTTTGCCGCATCCGCTCGGCCCTACGAACGCGCAAAAGTCGCCTTCTTCTATCTCAAGATCCACCTCGCGCAACGCGGTGACGAGGGTCCCGCCTCGGACATAAGTCTTCGACAGTCGTTTAAGAACAACCATGCATGCACGCCCGCTTCTCCGACGAACGAAGCGCCGTCGCCCCGGTTCGGCACGAACGGGCAATCGTATAACATACCGGTTCGGAACGGCACAACCTTGACAGAGCCCATGCTTTCGGCTTATGGACCAGTGTCATCGATTTACCGTCGGAATGATGCCATCGATGGCTGGTTCGTTCATCGATTCTGTTCGCGGGATAACCAGGCAAGCCCTGCGGTTTCTGTTGCCGGTCGATTGTGCGGCCTGCGGCCTTTCTTTGGCCGATAGTCCGATTCCTTGCTTCTGTGTCGGCTGTTGGAATTCCATTGTTCCCATCACCTCTTCCCGCTGTGCCCGTTGCGACCACCCGTTTCTCTCGCCGGCCGCGACATCCCATGCACCCGATCATATGTGCCAATCTTGCAGGAAACGTCCCCCCTCTTATACGAAGGCCTGGACGTTGTATCCCTACCGTTCGCCTCTACGGGAAGCTTTACATCTCTTCAAATATCAGGGAAAGGTCTCACTGGCCGCTCCTTTGGCCGATCTTATCACCGACCGCCTTCCTCAATTCGAGTCCCTTGACGTCATCGTTCCGGTCCCTCTCCATGTTGAACGACTGCGCGAACGAGAGTTCAATCAATCATTGCTCCTGGCTGATCGGATCGGTCGTCACCTTGATCTTCCCGTAT
>JAIWOH010000123.1 GCA_020216985.1 Nitrospira sp. | reverse complement strand
CCTGCACCGACTTGATCCGCCACCGATCTTCTCCGGCACAAGTTTCGCTGAGACGGAAAGAACGGCTCAAAAACCTCCGCGGTGCGTTCACCGTCCTACAGCCTCGCGCCGTGGCTGGAAAACGCATCTTGTTGATCGACGACGTCTTCACGACCGGCGCGACGATCAACGAATGCGCCAAGGCGCTCCGCAAGGCCGGATCAAGCGACGTGTTCGCCCTCACGTTGGGACGAACGATGGACGCAAGCCATGTCCCCGATCGACTGTTTCAACAGCAGGATGGTCGGCCGTCAAGCTAACAAAGAGGAGAATGCACCCATGCCGATTTACGAATACGTGTGTCGAAGTTGTAAGAAACGAAGTTCGCTTTTGGTGTTGAATTATCGCAACCAACCCTCAGCTTCTTGCCGCCATTGCGGTGGTCTTGAGTTGGACCGTGTGATGTCCCGGTTCGCCGCGCCAAAATCCGAGGAAGCTCGGATGGAGTCCCTGGCTGAGTCCGCCGATCTCAATGGACTGGACGAACAGGATCCGCAAAGCATGGCCCGTTTCATGCAAAAGATGAAACGTGAAATGGGAGAAGACTTCGGCGACGACCTGGATATGGACGCCATGATGGATCAAGAAACCCCTATGGATCAAAACGGAGGGTCGGACGATAGTGACAGCGAATGACAGCCATTGTCATACATTTTCCTTGACAATCTCCGCATGTCGCCGGACAATGCGCTCCATTGCCATGATGCGCGTGGAAGGGCTTCTTCGCAAACACGGACCTTGGTGGCGGAATGAGCGCGCTTCCCAAAAGCGAATTGATGACGGTCGAAGAAACGTGTCGTTATCTGAAAATCACTCGCCGCACGCTCTATCGGTATTTGAGGAGCCATCAAATTCCTGCGTTCAAGTTGGGAAAAGAATGGCGGTTCGTCCGATTGGATCTTGAACAATGGATTCGCAACCGGACCAGAGCCGTCACCAATCGCTGAGCTGACGAGGCCGAGGGCCATGTTCGCCGGAGAATATCTGTGCAAACTGGATGAAAAAGGGCGTTTTATCGCCCCCTCCCCTCTTCGCGAGCAAATCGAAGCGGAAGGACAGGCGGTCGTCTTTTTGAAAGGCCAAGAACAATCGTTGTTGTTGTACTCGGCGAAGGAATGGAATCAAGTGCTCGAGCGCACGAAGGCCTCGCTGGATGACGATCAAAGCCGTCTCTTCATGCATTTTGTCGTGTCGGAAGCCGGCACCTCGGACATCGATAAAGCAGGCCGCATTCTGATCCCCGCCCGCTTGCGAAAAATGCTGCCGCTTGACGACGACCAGGAAGTCATCCTGGTCGGTCTGTACCATCGAATCGAGATTTGGAGCCCCGGCGAATGGCGGCGCTATCTGACTCGCACGGAAGATCGGTATGAGCAAAACATGGCTAAGATCATGAATCTCTTGTAGTTTGATTCATGCCTTCACGTCGCCGACGATTCATCCCACGCTCCTTTCGACTTCCCGCTCCAGCGCTCTTGATTCGCTCTCAGAAAAAAGAACCGTTCTCCGTCCTCCTCCCTTCGATTGCGCGCGCCCGTTCCATCGAATCAATCCCACCGCCCATGGTTCAAAAACGCAGGCATCAACCTGACCGTTCCTCTACCGTCACGGTCACGTCGGATCATCTGTCGATGATCCTGCCCATTCCTCCCAGCATCAACCATCAATACGCCACCGTAAACGGCCGCCGTTTGCTGTCCTCCGCCGGTCGGTCGTACAAGGCTCTGGTCAGCCGCCATGTCTGGATCGCCCTGGCCCAATCACCGGCCCGTGCTTCCTTGCTGAAACGGCTCCAATCGACGCCGCTGGCCCTGTCGATCCATTTTTATTTCACGACACCACTGCGTCGCGACGTGGACGGCGGTTTGAAGATCACGCAGGATGCCGTCTGCGAAGGACTGGGCATCAACGACAACCGCATTATCGAAACCCACCTGTACAAACGGATGGACAAACTCAACCCTCGGATCGAAGTCTGTCTGACCACTGCCGACTTCCCGCCCACGACTTGACAACCGCGCTCCCGCATCCGCAAGCGAGCTTATTGAAAAATAGAAGCCGCGTAACGACACATTCGAAAGCGATGCGCAGCAAGCCGCACGTCATTCTACGTGATTATTAGGCGTCGAAATGACAACCATCTCTCATTAAGGAGGTGAACTGTTGACCAACCGATCCCGCCTGGCCTATTCGTACCGCAGGGCGTCGATGGGATTCATCCAGGCGGCCTTGTTGGCGGGATACAAGCCGAAGAACAACCCTATGGCCACGGAGAACACGAACGCGGCGACTACCGTTTCCGGCGAAATAATCGTCGGCCATCCGGCGACAACCGTCGTCGCCCGCGCTCCCAGAATGCCGACAAGGATTCCCAGACAGCCTCCGAATACACTCAAAGTCATCGCTTCGACCAAAAACTGAATCAGAATGTGCCGCCTGGTCGCTCCCACCGCCATCCGCACGCCGATTTCTTTGGTTCGTTCCGTCACCGACACCAAAAGAATGTTCATAATGCCGATGCCCCCGACCAACAGAGAGACGGAGGCGATGGAAAACAACATGACCGTCAACGTCTCGCTCGTATCCTCGTGCACTTTTCCGATGTCGACCTGCGTGCGGATGAAAAAATCGTCGTCTTGATCGGGCTGCAACCGGTGCCGCTGCCTCAGCACTTCGCGAATCTGCCCCACTGCGGGCGCGAGATCTTCAGGCCGTTCCGTCGAGGCGAACAACGCTCCGACGGAGCCCAAAAAATAGGTGCCGAAGACTTTCCGTTCGGCGGTGCTGAAGGGAATAAAAATGACGTCGTCCTGGTCCATTCCCTGGGCCGACTGCCCCTTCGGAGCCAATGTGCCGATGACGCGAAACGGCACATGATTGATGCGGATGATGGCACCGACCGGCTCTTCCCCCGGCTCGAATAAATTGTCAACCGCCGTTTGCCCGAGCACGGCGACGCGGGCCGCCGTATCAAGATCCTGTTGCGTAAACGGCCCGCCGCCGGTGAACGACCATCCTCGAATCGTCAGATAGCCGGGTGAAATTCCGTTGACCGTTCCATTCCAATTCTTGTTGCCATGGACGATCTGCATCACGTCGCGCCTGGCCCATCCGGTTTCGCGGAGCAGGGGAACGCGCTTTTTCAGTTCGACGGCATCAGTCGTCGTCAATGTCACCACCCCTCCCTGCCCTCCCCGCACACCGCCGGTCGTGACGGCCCCGGGCAGAATAAGAATGACGTTGGTTCCCATGCTGGCCACCCGTTCGGCGACGGCGGCCTTCGCCCCCTCACCGATGCTGACCATTGCAATGACTGCTCCCACGCCGATCACGATCCCCAACATGGTCAATCCGGTTCGGAGTCGATTGCGACTGAGAATCCGAACCGCCGTCAGAGCGGTCAACAGCAAAAAGGTGGGCATTATGCTTCGACCGGCAGAGCGGACGCCCCGGACGGTGTTTTGCGATCCGTTAAAATGCGGCCGTCTTTCATGACGACTTCCCGTTCGGCGTAAGCGGCGATGTCCGTCTCATGCGTCACCAACACGATGGTGATTCTCTGCTCTTTATTCAAACGATCGAGAATCGCCATAATTTCCAGACTCGATTGAGTATCCAGATTGCCCGTGGGCTCGTCGGCCAGCAGGAGCGACGGAGAAGCGACCAACGCCCGCGCGATCGCGACCCGCTGCTGTTGTCCTCCGGACAGTTGCGACGGATAATGGTTCTCTCGACCCTGAAGTCCGACGCGCGCGAGCGCCTCCGCCGCGAGAGCCCTCTGCTGTCTCAGCGGCAGGCCACGATAAAACAACGGGAGCTGTACGTTTTCCAATGCGCTGGTTCGGGGAATCAGGTTAAAGTTTTGAAACACGAAGCCGATCCGGCGGTTTCGAATCTCGGCCAATTGATCGGCGCGCAATCCTCCGACGTCGACCCCTTGCAGCCGATAACAGCCCTTTGTCGGTCGGTCCAGACAGCCGAGTATATTCATCAATGTCGATTTTCCTGAGCCGGACGCCCCCATGATCGCGACGAACTCCCCTTCCTTAATGAGCAAGTCAACCCCTCGGAGAGCCTGCACCTCCACATCGCCGAGACGATAGATCTTCCAGAGATCTTCACAAGAAATGAGCGCGGCCATCGACGCCGATTCTCCTCATCCATATGACGATCGCGGAAGTCATGGCGTGTCCACGACGCGGGCCATCTTTGGGTTCATCCTGTGACCATCATCATTGAACACCTAATCACCGGCGGCGACCGCCGCCGAAACCGGGTGGCAATTCGCTCGATCTCCGTTCACTTCTGGATGATTCAAGCCCGACGATGACCGAATCTCCCTCTTTCACATCGCCATCCGACACTTCCGTCCATACACCGTCTGAAATGCCCGTCCGAATGATCAGGGGTTCCGGCTCATCGTCGATTCCCAGTCTCCAAACTCTTTTTGCCGGTCCGCCCTGTTCTGAAGCCGCGGACTGACCGTTACCCCTTCCTCCTGTCTTCGTGCCCTGCTCATCTCTCACTCTTGCATCCGATCGATCCTTCTGGGGCGGGCTGAACCGCAGGGCGGCGTTGGGCACCTTCAAGACGTCGTTCTTTCTGGCGACAACGATCGAGACGTTCGCCGTCATCCCCGGCTTGAGACGCAGATCACGATTATCGACACCCACCACCACGTTGTAGGTCACGACGTTTTGCACGTTGATCGGAGCCAGGCGAACCTGACGAATGACGCCGTGGAACTGAACGCCCGGGTAGGCATCAACGGTAAACGTCGCCTCCATGCCCTCGACGATCCCTCCGATATCGGACTCGCTGACGTTGGTATCCACTTGCATTTGAGTCAAATCCAGCGCGATCAAAAACAGGTTCGGCGTCGCAAAGCTCGCGGCCACCGTCTGCCCGACTTCCACGTTGCGCGCGACGACGATGCCGTCCACCGGCGAGCGAATGATCGTGTACTTGAGATCGAGATCGGCCGCGTTCAATGCCGCCTCCGCCTGTCTGACCTGCGCCTCCGCGACCCGAACTTGCGCCTCGGCGCTCTCATAATTGGTCGTGGCGAGATCGACGTCATTTTGCGAGACGAACTGTTCCGCCATCAACGGTTTCAGCCGCTCAAGCTCGCGCTTGCGCTGCGCAAGGTCCGTCCGCGCTTTGGCCAAGGCGGCCCGAGCCATTTCAAGGTTGCTGGCGGCCTGCTCACGACGGGCCCTGAACGGTTCGGGGTCGATCACCGCCACCGTCTGTCCCGCTTTCACCCGCGTATTGAAATCGGCGTGCAGGCTCTTGATCATGCCGGACACCTGTGTGCCGACTTGAACCGACACCACGGGATTGATCGTTCCGGTGGCGCTGACGACCGAAACCACGGCGCCTCGCTCGATCTTGGCCGTCCGATATCGAACCGGCTCTTTCCGATCTCCGCTGAACAGGACGTATCCACCGACGGCCAGCCCGACGACGACAACGGTGAGGATCATGCCGACGCGCTTCATGCCTGTATCTTGGAAACCTCCGGCACACGTATCTTAACAGGAAGCATCCGGCCAATCATCTTGTGAAGCAAGGCCCACTGCGGTCCACACCCCGGATTTCCACGGCAAGACTGCTCCAATGGCCATATGATGTTTGGCTCAGCCAGACGGTCGCCTTGCGACCGGAAAACCTTGAAATGAGTTACCGAGCCAGAAGTTGATCAAGGAAAGCGGTTGAGACGTGTCCCTTCTGAAAATCGGCGTCTTCGAAGATCTTGCGGTGAAGCGGAATCGTCGTCTTGATTCCCTCGATCACGAATTCATCGAGCGCGCGCCTCATTCGCGCGATCGCTTCCTGTCGATCCTTGCCGTGAGTGATCAACTTCGCGATCAGAGAATCATAGTGGGGAACAACCGTGGCGCCGGGTTCCATGGCGGAGTCGACCCGTACGCCGAATCCTCCCGGCACGCTGTACCTGGTGATTTGCCCCGGGCACGGAATGAACTTGTCGGGATCTTCGGCGTTGATACGGCACTCCATGCTGTGGCCGTTCATCGTCACGTCCTGTTGCCGAATGGACAACGGATACCCGGCAGCCAGACGGATCTGCTCTTTGATCAAATCGATACCCGTGACCATTTCGGTGATCGGATGCTCGACCTGAATCCGGGTATTCACCTCCATGAAAAAAAAATTACGCTCCTTGTCGAGCAAAAACTCCACCGTTCCGACGTTGCGATATTGCACGGCTTTGACCGCCTCGACGGCAACCCGCCCGATTTCCCGGCGAAGTTTGTCGTCGACGGCGGGAGAGGGGGTTTCCTCGACCAGCTTTTGATGGCGCCGCTGAATGGAACAGTCTCGTTCGCCGAGATAAATAACGTGTCCACGATAATCGGCCAGCACCTGAACTTCGATGTGGCGCGGCTCAAGAAAATACCGCTCAAGATAGACCCCTTCGTTTCCAAACGTGGACTTGGCTTCCGCCTGGGCGGCTTGAAAGGCTCTGGCCAAATCCTCCGCCTTATTCACGACGCGCATTCCCCGTCCTCCGCCGCCGGCCGTTGCCTTAATGATGACGGGAAAGCCGATTTTCTGGGCCGCCTGCATCGCTTCATCTTCGTTTCGCAGTTCACCAAGACTGCCTGGCGTGACCGGCAACCCTCGCTTGGCGACGGTTTCTCGCGCTTTGGCTTTGTCGCCCATCAGAGCGATATTTTCCGAAGTGGGGCCGATAAATTTGATGCCGATGGATTCGCACACCTCAGCGAAATGCGCGTTTTCCGCCAAGAACCCGTATCCGGGATGAATGGCATCGACGCCGGTCACTTCGGCGGCGCTCAGTACGTTTGGAATATTGCGATAGCTCATCGCCGCGTCCGCGGGACCCACACATATTTTTTCGTCGGCGGCCCTGACGTGAAGGGCGCCGCTATCGGCCTCCGAATGGATGGCGACGGTCTTGATTCCCAGCTCTTTGCAGGCTCGAATCACCCGCAGCGCGATTTCCCCGCGATTGGCGACAAGAACTTTCTTGAACACGATTTCACCCCGGAATCACGGTGAGGAGTGTATTGACGCTATCAACGACCTTTCGGGTCTATGAGAAACAGGGGCTGTCCATACTCGACCGGCTTGGTGCTTTCGGCCAACACTTTGACGATCCGGCCGTCCGTTTCGGACTCGATTTCGTTCATGAGCTTCATGGCTTCAACGATGCACAAGACTTGGCCTTTTTTGACAAAATCACCTTCTTCCACGTAGGGATCCGCGTCAGGAGACGGAGACCGATAGAACGTTCCCACGATGGGCGAAGTGATCGTCACCAAACCGGAGGCGTCCTCCTCCGTCGGCATAGATTCCCCCTCCGGACGGGGACTCGTTTGAGGAATGCTCGCCGCCGACTCAGCCGAGGAAGTTGAACCGGGTCTGGCGCCGACTTCGTGGCGGACTCGTATGCGCAGTCCCTGCCACTCAATCTCCAACTCGGTCAAGTTGTTCCGACGAAGCAGGTTGATGAAATCTTGGATCTGCCTGACCTGCTCAGCGGTCAACAGCGATTCCTGATTTGGCTGGCCAAGCACGTTCGAGGAAAGGCTTCGGTTGGTTTTCTTTTTTGAAGGAGACGACGGCTGCGCGCTCACCGGACACGCTCCACATATGATCTGGTTCGGGTATCGATTTTGATGACGGTTCCCACTTCCAAATACAGCGGCACTTTGATGGTAGCTCCCGTTTCAACGACCGCCGGTTTGGTGCCACCGGACGCGGTATCTCCGCGAACACCAGGCTCCGCGTCGACGACTTTGAGTTCGATAAAATTCGGCAATTCAACGGCGATTGGCCGATGTTCGTAAATAAGAATTTTCACCACCATGTTTTCTTTCAGAAGATCGACGTTTTCTCCTAGAGCTTGTTTTTCAAAAGAAAGCTGCTCGTACGTTTCCGTGTCCATGAAGGTGTATGAATCTCCCGTCGCGTACAGAAACTGCATTTCCCGCTCTTCGAGATTCGGTTCCTCAAACCGTTCACCGGACCGGAACGTTCGGTCCAAGACGTTTCCCGACAGATAGCTTTTGAGCTTTGTGCGAACAAACGCCCCGCCTTTCCCCGGTTTGACGTGTTGAAATTCAACGATGTAAAAAGGCTCGCCATCGACCATGAGGCGAACGCCATTTCGAAAATCGACGGTCGAAATCACTCTTTGCTCCCTTCGGTCAAGAATAACCCCGTTTCTGTTCCATGCCTTGCTTCATCGCCGCCGGTCTCGGTCACTCCCTATTTTGTACCGGGCTTTGAAGTAATGTCTCCCACCACCTGTCGAGAAAGGTGCGCGTGCAATCCTCGCAATGCCAATAGATACCCTGTGGGTCCGAATCCTGTAACCTGACCGTGCACGACGTCTGAAATATACGAGCGCCGGCGAAACGCTTCACGGCGATGAATGTTCGTAAGATGCACTTCCACCGTCGGAACGGAGACGGCCGCCAAGGCGTCTCGTATGGCGACGCTGGTATGGGTATAGGCAGCCGGATTGATGATAATACCCTGATAAACCGCCTTGGCCTCTTGAATCCACGTGACCAACTCCCCTTCGTGATTCGACTGACGAACGTCGAGTTCGATTCCCAGTTCATCGCCGAGTCTGGAGAGAGACTCATTGATGGCGTCAAGCGTCGCTGTTCCATAGACGGACGGCTCGCGATTACCCAACAAATTCAGATTCGGTCCATGGAGGATCAGCACCCGCATCATATATAAAGCCGACCCTGCACCTTCGCCGCGACGGGGATTTCGCCCATCCGTCTTCCCGTTAGTGGGCGGCATTGTAACGCTCCGTCAAAACGGGGTCAAACGATCCAAGGAATCAGACGGCTTGGCCGCTCGCGGTACCTTGATCACGTCGGCGCAGTTGAATGGCTGCGAGCCACTGTTCAAGCCGCGCTGCAACTATCTTTTTTCGCTCACGAGAGACGCCCGGCTCATCCGATGAGTTTTCCCCCTCATGGACCTGATCGACAACCGCAGAGGATCGATCCTCTTCCTTCGACAGCGTCTTCGCCACGGATATGACGGAGGCTTGCCCCGACCGACGGAGCGACCGCTCTTTTTCAGCCTCCACCGACGGCATGCCTAGCAGAGCGCAAATCGAGAGGGCCTCTTGATCCTGCGGGTTGACCTCCAGAATGACACGACATGACCGTACCGCGGCATCCTTCCGGCCCTGAGCGGCGTAGATCTTGGCGAGCGTTCGATGCGCCCGAAGGTTTTCCGGGCTGACCCGTACGGCCTCTTCCAAGATCGCCGTGGCCTTAACGGACTGCCCCAGTTGATCATAGGCTCTGCCCAGCGCCACCATTGCTGTGATGAAATTCGGATAAGTTTTCAATCCGTCTTCCAAGACGGCGGCTGCTTCTTCCCACATCCCGGCCTTCCCGTATTCTTCCGCCAATGCAAGAAAGGCCTTCGATCCTGGCTCTTTCGCCACGATCAAGGCCAATCGATCGATTTCCGCCGCGTTCGCCGGTTTTTCGTATTTTGATCCCATGCCACGCTACCCCACCGAGATGACCGACTGGGGATGACAGTCGGTCCGCAAGTTTCTCACTTCGGTCAGAAGTTCGTCCGCCAACTTTCGTTTTGACATCAACTCTAATTCCCTCTGCCGCCCCCCGCGCGTAAGAATGACGGCCGCATTGCTATCGCTCCCGAATCCGGCGCCTGCTCGCGTCACATCGTTGGCGACGATCATATCAAGCCCCTTCTCTTTCAACTTGGCTTCCGCATGAGCGAGAAGTCGTTCGGTCTCGGCGGCGAATCCGACCAAAATCTGATTGGTTTTCCGAGCGGACAGCATCGCCAGAATATCAGGTGCCGGCTCAAGCTCGAGCACAAGCGATGAACGGCCGTGTTTTTTCAATTTGTGCGGCGCCTGTTCTTTAGGGCGAAAGTCCGCGACGGCTGCGGCCATGACGACAAC
>JAIWOH010000122.1 GCA_020216985.1 Nitrospira sp. | reverse complement strand
GGTCGCCCATGAAAACCGTCGGCAGAGCGCTTCCGCCATCTCCTGCGCCGTCGTGACGGAAATGACCTCCACACCGGACGGCCTGGTCAAAGAGGTCGGCCCCGTTACCAATACCACGTTGGCTCCCCGATCCCGTGCCGCCTCCGCGATGGCATAGCCCATCTTGCCCGACGATCGATTAGAAATGAATCTCACGGGGTCGATCGCCTCTTGCGTGGGTCCGGCGGATATCAACACGTTCTGCCCTTGCCAATCCGATTGCGGAGTCAGAGCCGCCAAAACCGCTTCAACAATGTTCGACTCCGTCGCCAGCCTTCCCTGCGCCACCTGCCCGGAAGCCAACGGCCCCTCTTCCGGATCGATCACGCGTACACCGCGGGCTCGGAGAAGGTCCGCGTGCTCAACCACAGTGGGATGCCTCCACATTTCACCGTCCATGGCCGGCGCGACGATAAGAGGACAGCGCGCGGCCAACAGCATGGTGGACAGCACGTCATCCGCCAATCCCAAGGCCGCCTTCGCCAGAAAATTGGCCGTCGCAGGAGCGACCACGATCGCCTGCGCGTTCTCGGGAACGGAGAGGTGTTTCATTTCCTCATGCGCGTGAAACAAATCCGTGACGACCGGTTCTCCGGACAGGACTTCGAAAGTCAAGGGAGCGACAAATTTCGTCGCGGCCGCCGTCATGACGACCGACACGGCGGCACCCTGCGCCTTGAACGCCCGCAGCAAAGAGACGGCTTTATAGGCGGCGATACTCCCCGTCACCCCTAAGACAAGCCGCTTTCCTTGCAAGATTCCCGGTGAACGATCCGGCTCCATGACTACTCTTCAGCCTGAGCTTTCGACGGCGTGGCGGTATCGTCAACATACACGCTGAGTTCTTTCTTGATTTCCTGAGCGTCCTCGCCGGTCATCATGGCGATCCGTTCGGTCTCGCCGTCTTTTCCGCGCTTGGCCTCTTTCATCGCCTCACGCGCGCTTTTTCCGGTCAAATACGGAACTTTACCGCGCAAGACTTCATCGAGCGCGATGGTCGTCTCTTTGGTGAAGCGCGAACTCCCGACCGGTTTCGCCCCTTGCGTGAGATGCTTGGCCCGCTGGGCGGCGACGATCACCAACCGGTAACGGGAATCGAATTGTTCAGGCGTATACTGCGGCAACAAATTCAACATGTCTCCCATAATGACCGCTCCTCTTCTTAGTTGGATAGAGAGTGGTTCCGATTGCTCTGCACGGCGTCTGCGTCGAGCGCGAATCGGCGCTCAAACCAGCTCGTGTCCACCCGTGAAGTTTTGAGCCGCTCCGCAAGAAAGACGCTTTGCAGATCTCGAAGAGATTGCGACAAATCATCGTTCAAGACGATATACCCATATTCATGAAAACTGCGGACTTCTTCTTTCACTTTTTGGAGCCGGCGACGGATTTCTTCCGGAGTATCCGAGCCCCGTCCTTCAAGTCGAACTCGCAGCGTATCAAGAGACGGTGGAAGAATGAAAATCAAGACGGCGTCCTCAAAATGTTTTTTGATTTGCAACGCACCTTGAACATCGATTTCGAGTAATACGTCGATGCCTTGCGCCATCCTGTCGATCAAGACCGCCCGCGGCGTCCCGTACCAATTGCCGTACACGTAGGCGTATTCCAAGAATTCTTGGCGAGCCACCATGCCCTGAAACACATGCTCTTCGACGAAATGGTATTCGCGTCCACTCTCTTCTCCGATACGCGGCTTCCTCGTTGTATAGGAGACGGAATGCCACAACCCGGGAACGGAGGCCACCAACCGCTTGCAGAGCGTTGTTTTACCCGTCCCGGACGGAGCTGAAATGACAAAAAGAATCCCTTTCCGCCGATAGGGATATTGACCCGGTACATAGTCGCCCTGTTGCGCCTCGACCGACATCGCAGCAGTCATTCCACGTTTTGGACTTGCTCGCGGAGACGTTCCAGCTCCGCCTTCATCTGGACCACGGCTCCGGTGATGACAAGATCCCCGGCTTTCGATCCAATGGTGTTCACTTCTCGTCCCATTTCCTGAATGAGAAAATCCAACGTTTTTCCAGCGGGTTGAGTGCTCTCGACTGTTTCTTGAAACTGTATCATATGTGCATTGAGTCTGACTAATTCTTCTGTAATATCGCTTCGGTCCGCGTACACGGCCAGTTCTTGATAAAGCCGTTGGACGTCCGGCATCTCCCCATTGAGCAGCCGCTGAACCCGTTCTTTCATGCGGGAGAACGATTCTTGCGCCGTAAACGGAGCCCGCTCCGCAATTCGTTTCTTCAATCCGTCGATTGTCTTCAGGCGATCCAGGAGATCGCGGGCAAGCAGCGCCCCTTCTTTTTTCCTCATTGCAGCGAGGTCTTTGATCGCCTGCGCCCCGAGCTTTTCCACCAACTTCGCGAGTTTTGGATCGTCGGCCGGTTGATCCGAAAGAACGAAGATATCGCGAAACCCCGCGACAAGTCGGATATCAAGGGAACCTCTCAGCTTTAAGGTTCGCTGAAGAGATCGAAGGGCGTCATGGTACTGTTTTGCCATCCCAGCGTCAAGGTGAAGAGATCTCGTGCCCGCCTTTCCTCCTTGCAACATGACGGTCAGCTCAATGCGGCCTCTGGTGCAGTAATCCTGCACGGCTTTTTTGAGTCGGTCCTCAAGGACTCCCATGGACTTGGGAACGCGGATCACAACCTCCAAAAACCGGTGATTCACGGATCGCACTTCGACGGTCACACTCCCATCCCCCCAGACGGCCTGCCGTCGACCGAATCCCGTCATGCTTGTAATCATCGTCGTTGCTTTCCTTTCCACTGACACAGATCGTACAACGAACAGACTCCACACCGGGGTGTTCGCGAAAGACACACGTATCGCCCGTGCAGCAAGAGTCGCTGGGACAGCCCGGTCCATTGATGTCGAGGAAACAAGCGCTGCAGATCGTGTTCGATGCATTCCGGATCGTCCGAATCGGTCAAATTCAACCGATTGACCACACGTTTGACATGGGTATCTACAACGACGGCAGGACGGCCGAAGGCGGCGCCCAGAATAACATTGGCGGTCTTTCTCCCCACCCCGGGAAGAGAGGTCAGATCCTCCATCGTCGCGGGAACTTTTCCGTGAAATCGCTCGACGATAGCTCGCCCGCACTCAATTAGGTGCTTCGCTTTCGTTTTATAAAAGCCGGTCGGCTTAATGATTGACTCAACCTCGGTCGAATCCGCTCGCGCCATATGACAGGGGCTTGGATATCGACGAAACAAGTTCGGCGTAACTTGATTCACCCGACGATCAGTGCACTGCGCGGATAGGATCGTGGCCACCAACAATTCCCAGGGAGAATGATAGTCCAGCTCGACCTTCGCGGTTTTCATGGCTCTCATGAGAACGGCCGCAATCGCGGCCGGACGATCGCCATGGGTGCACGCTCGCGTTGTCACGGCCGGTCCCCGGATCGATGTGGCCGATCAATGGAAGACAAGGTCGGCGCTCTCTTGGGAGACATGCGTTGAAAGGCCTTCTTGATGCCCCGGTATCAATCTTGAAGCGACCTTCTCAATCACCTCCAGCAACCGAGGCCACGTGTGAGGTTGGAACGCGGAGATGCCGATCGCACGATAGCGGCGACAGAGCAACTCCACCTGCTGAGCAGGCAGTCGATCGCACTTATTGAAGACGAGCACGCGAGGAATTTCATCTAAATCGAGATCCCGCATAATGCCGGCGACGGCCGCAATCTGCCCATCGATGTCCGACGCGCCGGCATCGACGACGTGAAGCAACAAATCCGCTTCGCGTAATCCTTCCAACGTCGCGCGGAACGTTCGAAGCAATTCCTGGGGAAGATCGCGAATAAACCCGACGGTATCAGTCATGATGATTTCGCGATCTCGAGGGAAACGAAGGCGTCGGCTCGTGGTATCCAGCGTCTCGAACAGCCGGTCTTTCGCGGACACGCTGCTACCGGTCAATTGATTCAATAACGTGGATTTTCCGGCGTTGGTGTATCCAACAAGCGACACGATCGGAAGACCGTATCGCCGGCGCCTGACTCGGCGTCGGTCTTGTTGTTTCGAAAACAGTTCGAGCTCACGCTCAAGGCGCGTAATGCGATCCCGAATCCGGCGCCGATCGGTTTCCAGTTTTGTTTCCCCGGGGCCTCTGGCTCCGATTCCGCCGCCGAGTCTGGACAGATCAGATCCTTTCCCTGAAAGCCTGGGCAGCAGGTATCGTAGCTGCGCCAGCTCGACCTGTATTTTCCCTTCACGACTGTGCGCTCTTCTGGCAAAAATATCCAGAATCAATTGCGTCCGGTCGATCACTTTGATGTCGGTCATTTCGGCGATGGCACGCGATTGGG
Organism: Nitrospira sp.; assembly: GCA_020216985.1. Classification (GTDB taxonomy): domain Bacteria; phylum Nitrospirota; class Nitrospiria; order Nitrospirales; family Nitrospiraceae; genus Nitrospira_D. The sequence continues at coordinate 5,637 of JAIWOH010000122.1, read as the reverse complement.
CCGGCGTCAACGTTTGATCGACAATCACCATGTCCGCTCCCTGATGAAGCGTTCGGATCAACACCTCTTTTAATTTTCCGCTCCCCAGTAAGTACCGTTGATGCCCCTCGTCCGTCCGTTGCACGACACGATCAATCACGGTTACACCGGCTGAACGGGCAAGCTCGGCAAGTTCGGTCAACCGTTCCTCTTGCTCGCCCCTTCCCTGCGGCGACGCGCTCACCAAAATGGCGGCTTCATTATCCGTTTTGATGACTTGGTGGCTGCGGGCGGCTTGGACCCTTGCTTCCAGATCCTCAATGAATCGGTCGAATTGAATGGCACAGCGGTGGAATGGAACCGCCCTCAGGACGTTGCAAAGCCTATTTTCCTCGTTGGGTGGAAGAATATGCGCGAGATAAAAACGACCGGGGGCCCCCTCGGACGAAACAGAAAGAGTGCCGATCAAGTCCAGACGCAGATAAGCAAGATCCGTGATGGCCTCTTGGCTCAGCGGTTGATCATGCAGTTGTGTTCGGATAAATCGCAAACCTCGCAATGACCGAGGGCCGGCCCGAAATTTTGCCGCCGTCGTGGGGGTCAAACACAAATCGGTTCCTACAATAACCTCCTGAACAATTCCGCGTCGCGTCAGAACAACTCCGATGGGACGGCGGACATCAAGGGTCAATTGACTCATGGCTTTGGCCAACTCTGATCCCAAGACCTGGTCCGCAGCCACACGGCGTCGATACAGCCGCTCGATCGCCGTGATTTGGCTCGGCCGAAGGCCGGCTATCTGGCCATGCACCTCAGGAATGGAGCGCCTCTTCTTTCCGAACGCCTCCGACATCGAGCAAAGACTCAACCTGAAGCGTCGGTTGAATGTCGAAGTTTCGCGTCCAGCGGGAATCAGTCATCAAGGCATGCCGGCCAGCCGCAGCAATCATGGCCGCATTGTCCGTACAATACTCAATGGGAGGCACGATAAGTCTCACTCCTTCTTGCCGTGCGCGATCCCACAGCAGCGTCCGTAATCTGCTGTTCGCCGACACTCCTCCGACAACCGCCAGAGCGAAGAGCCTCTCCTGAGCAAGCGCGACAAACGCCTTCGTGACCAACGTGTGAACGATGGCTTCCTGATATCCTGCCGCCAAGTCGGCAACGTGCCTTATCCGCTCCTCTTGATCCATATCGCGCAGTTTGTACAGCAACGACGTCTTGAGCCCGCTGAAACTGAAATCCAAACGACTTTTCCGATGGTGGAGACGGGGAAACGGAATCGCATTCGGATCGCCCTGTTTTGCAAGCTTATCGATCGCCGGCCCCCCGGGAAATTCCAAACCCAGCATCTGCGCGCCCTTGTCAAAAGCTTCTCCAGCCGCATCATCCCTCGTACAGCCAAGTAAGACGCAGCGGCCGTTCCGTTCCCGTCTGAACAAATGAGTATGCCCCCCGGAGACGACCAACACAATGCAGGGAAGGGGGAAATCCGGATCGGCAAGCCAAGCCGAAGAAATATGCCCTTCCAGATGATTGACCCCGATCAATGGAATATTGAGGCCATAACTGAGGGCCTTGGCATAATTGACACCCACCAAGAGCGAACCAGCCAGCCCCGGTCCTCTGGTAACGGCAATCGCCCCAATGTCTTTTTTCTCGATACAGGCTTGTTTTAACGCCTCGTCGACGACTCCGTTGATCGTTCCGAGATGGGCTCGGGCGGCTAATTCAGGCACCACCCCGCCGAACTTCCGGTGGATGGCGATTTGGGATGAAATGATGTTCGACAAGACCCGGCCGTCTCTATCGATGACAGCTGCAGCCGTTTCATCGCACGAGGATTCGACCCCAAGGACGGGGCGCGGGTCCCATGCAGAATTGCTTGCTAACATTGTTCGGAAGCCAAAACCCGCGGATGAATTGGAAAGCCGAATTACGGCACAATTAAAAAATGACCGCTTGAACTCTCCGGCTTGTCAAACGCCCCGATCACAATGGAACCGCCACCGCTCTCAGAAACTCTACACGCCAGCCATTGCCTCTTGTTGAATAAAGACAGGCGCACCGTCCCGAAGCACCACTTTTACCTTGCGGCACTCTTTGAAGCGGCCGCGGATGAGCTCGTCGGACAGAGGATCGCCGATCGCCCGCTGGATCGCTCGACGCATCGGCCTCGCTCCGTACAAGGGTTCGTACCCCTCTTTGATAAGCCACTGCTTCACTTCGTCATCGACTTCTATTTCAATTCCCTTCTCAAGAAGGCGACTATTCAGCTCCCGAATCAAAATGTCCAGAATGCTGTACAGATGGTCTTTCTCCAATTGATGGAAGATAACGATTTCATCGATTCGGTTCAAAAACTCCGGACTGAACGACTTGCGCAGCTCTCCCATCACTTCTTCCTTCTTTCGGCGGGCGACTTCATCTTCGGTGCTTTGGAACCCCAGCGAAACTCCCTTCTGGATGTTCTTGGTTCCGATATTGGACGTCATGATGACAACCGTGTTCTTGAAGTCCACCTTTCGACCCAAACTATCCGTCAACACTCCATCGTCCAGCACTTGGAGCAAGACGTTGAAGACGTCAGGATGGGCCTTCTCAATTTCATCGAACAGAACGACTGAGTACGGCCGGCGACGAACCTTTTCGGTGAGCTGCCCTCCTTCCTCGTAACCTACGTAGCCGGGCGGAGCACCAAAAAGCCGCGAGCTGGTAAATTTTTCCTGATATTCGGACATGTCAACCCGAATCAATGCGTCTTCGCTGTTAAAAAGAAACTCCGCCAACGTCCTCGCCAGTTCGGTCTTTCCAACTCCTGTCGGTCCCAAAAAGATGAATGAACCGATCGGCTTCTTGGCCTCTTTTAAACCGGCACGCGACCGCCGAATCGCTCGCGCGACCGCCGAAATGGCCTCATCTTGGCCGACGACGCGTTTATGGAGAAACTCTTCCATTCTCAGCAGCTTGTTCGACTCTTCTTCTTCCAGCTTGAAAAGCGGAATGCCGGTCATTTTGGAAACCACATAGGCGACGTCTTCCTTGCCGATCACCGGTCTGTTCTTCTCTTGGCTCTTTTTCCATTCCCGCTTCGACTCATCCAACAGTTTGCGCAGCCGCTCTTCCTCTTCCCGATAACGAACGGCTTCTTCAAAATTTTGCATGGAAATGGACAGCTCTTTTTCACGAGAGACTTTTTTGAGTTCTTGTTCCATCGCCTTCAATTCCGATGGAAGCGCATACGTCTGCAGTTTGGCTCGTGAGCCCGTTTCATCGATCAAATCGATCGCTTTATCAGGCAAAAATCGATCCGTGATGTATCGATCGGAGAGCTTGACGGCTTCCACGATCGCCTCTCCCGTAATTTCGACTCCATGGTGTTCTTCATACCGATCGCGCAAACCATTAATGATCTGAATCGTTTCATCCACGCTGGGAGGCTGCACATAAATAGGCTGAAATCGGCGTTTCAATGCACCGTCTTTTTCGATATGCTTTCTGTACTCGTCCAAAGTCGTCGCCCCGATACATTGAATTTCCCCTCGCGAGAGAGCGGGCTTGAGCATGTTCGACGCATCGATGGAACCCTCGGCCGCTCCCGCTCCGACCAGCGTATGCAGCTCATCAATGAAAATAATGATGTTGCCGGCCTGCACGATTTCTTTCATCACGACCTTAAGCCGTTCTTCGAATTGGCCCCTGTACTTTGTGCCGGCTACCAATGACCCCAAATCCAATGCAATGACCCGCCTGGATAACAAATTATCAGGAACCTCTGATTGGACGATTCGCTGAGCCAATCCCTCGACGATCGCGGTTTTGCCCACCCCCGACTCACCGATAAGCACGGGATTGTTCTTGCTTCTTCGGCTCAGAATTTGAAGCACCCGCTCGATTTCATCCGCCCTTCCGATCACTGGATCCAGTTGACCCTCTTGAGCCAACTGGGTCAGGTCTCGCCCGAATTCATCCAACGCCGGCGTGTTACTTTTCCGATCGCGCTCGCGAGGAGCGGACTTTCGCAAAAAGGTCACGGTCAATTGCCGCGCGGTCAGCAGATTGGCCCCTAAGCTTCGAAGGATTTTCCCCCCGATCCCCTCTTCTTCACGCAGCAACCCCAAGAGAAGATGCTCGCTTCCGATGTGATTATGCCCCAACAATCTGGCTTCCTCGACTCCGTACTCGATCACTTTTTTTACGCGGGGGCTGAAGGGGATCTCACCGAACGTCATGGTCGTGCCCCCCCCAGGGAGATTGCGCTCAATCTCGAGGCGAATTTGCTCGGTAGAAAGCCCCATTTTCTTCAAAATCATGAGGGCGATCCCGTCCGCCTCGCGCAGGATGGCCAAGACAAGATGCTCTGTGCCTAAGTAATCATTTTGATGTCGCTCGGCTTCCTCACGCGCAAGGATGATGATTTTTCGACCCTTGTCCGTAAATCGTTCGAACATCCTGCCTCCTTCTCCTGGATCCCGCCAGCGTAAGATCGCTCGAGAACAAACCACGCGAAAAAGTTGAACTAATTTTAACCGCGGCATCCCCATGAGTCAAGGTTGCGTCTGAAAGGATGGGATTGATCATTAATTCCGATTGCAGGAGTGGTCGTGGCTGTTGCACAATTCAAATGGTTTGAATGATTAATGATTACGGATGTGCTTTCCTTGTTGAGAGGAACAGAATCGTCTTGATAGAGCCATCGGCCTTTCCAAATAACAGAACCGCCCTCCTCCTATTCAATTCTCTTTATGAAAAGTAAAACGATCGGGCTGCTCATCAAACCAAAATCCCCTGAAATAAAACCTACCCTCCAAGGAGTTGTCGCTTGGCTGCGAGAACGGTCCATCCCTGTTCTCCTGGATACAACGGCCGCCACCTTGTTGAATGAACTCGACGGCATTCAAAAGATACAACTCGCGAATCAAGCCGACATCTTGCTCGTTTTAGGAGGAGATGGAACCATTTTGTCTGCCGCCAGACTGGCGGCGGACAGAAGCATCCCAATTCTCGGCGTCAACATGGGCGGCCTTGGATTTCTGACGGAAGTGCGGCTTGACAATCTTTACGTCTCTCTTGATCGAGTGTTCGCCAATGATTTTGCGGTTGATGAACGATTGATGCTCCAGGCCCATATTCATCGGCACGGAGAAACTGTGGCGCAGGGTACCGTCTTAAACGACGTCGTAATCAGCAAAGGCACTTTGGCGCGTATGATCGAATTGAAAATCGCGATCCAGGGCCAATTTGTCACCAATCTTCGAGCGGACGGCTTGATTGTCAGTACCCCGACAGGTTCAACCGCGTATTCCTTATCTGCCGGCGGCCCCATCATCAATCCCTCCGTTCAGGCTTTGATTTTGACCCCTATCAGTCCGCACACGTTGACCCACCGCCCACTGATCGTTCCGGGAAGCGTTGACATTGAGGTCACTCTGACCAGCAAGGACGACGGGGCCATGGCGACCCTGGACGGGCAAGTCGGCATCGCCATGGTTCAAGGAGATACCGCGCTCGTCAGAGCTTCCGATCGCCGAACCAAACTGATTCGGTTTCCCGAAAGCCACTACTATGAAGTGCTGAGGGAGAAGCTAAAGTGGGGCGACGGATGACGGGTCTGCTGGCGGCTTACAGGAGGCCTAGGCCGAGCCCCGTTCAATCACC
>JAIWOH010000121.1 GCA_020216985.1 Nitrospira sp. | reverse complement strand
TGAAGCATTTCCTGATTACTTGCATATTTGAATTCACCGATACAGTCCGTTTTGCCCTGATGCGCTCGCTCCGCCGCCTCAAGCACCCGCAAGCCCTGAACGGTAACAGGGCGACTCTTTCTCTCTTTCAAGATCCGATGCAACCTCTCAAGAACGAATGAGACGGCTTCGCCAGGGGCCTTCGCCGCAAGGTAACGTTCCACGACTTCCGCGCACCAGTCTCCATCTCGCTTTGCAACGCCGACGAGCCCTTCGCTCGCTTTTCTCGCCCACCCTGCCAGAAAGACGCCGTCCACGACTTTCCCGGCCGATTCGTCATACGCTTGAAACAGCGCGTCGTCCGGCTCATTCCCGGTTTTATTGGGATTGGTCACGAAGATGCCTCCTTTGTAGGGAAGGCCGAGCGTTTCGTCCGCCTTGTCACCCACGGCGAAAATCACGGCGTCACAAGGGAACTCATAATAGTGTTTCAGTCCTACGGCAACCGTATCATCGCCCTTTGGCTCCAGCTTGTTGTCCTCGATCTCCAGTCCTCTGACACAGTTGTCCCCGTCGACAAGAATGCGTTTCGGTGACGCCAAAAACCGAAATCCCATTTTCGTGTCGCTGACCTTCGGTTCGCATTTGGTGAACTCATCCATCAGACCTTTCAACACCTCATCGGGATTTTGCCCCACAGCGATCATGCGATCTCTGATGCGGTCGAACTCTTGATGGATTCCTTCGATATCCATATTAGAGCAGACGGCTCGAATTTCCTTGGGATTATACTTCCGCTCGACCGGTCCGCGACGAACAATGGCGGTGACCCGCTCTATCTTTTTATAGCGGATCAACCAATGGGCGATATCGACCATCACGTCCCCGGCGCCTATTACCGCCACATGGTTACCCATCTCAAACGGCCGATCGCCAAAGCCCGGCAAGCGGTTGAAGTGGTAGACGACGTCTTTTGCGTGATAGACCCCTCTGGCGGAATCGCCTTCAACTCCGATAGCCTTGGTTCCCTGCGCACCGACCGTGAACACGACGGCTGAAGCGCCGAGTCCCCGTATATCTTCGACCGTAAGATCTCTCCCGTTCCCGACGGACACATTGCCGAAATAATGCACGTTCGGTTGTTCCAGCAACTCCCAGTATTGTTTCTTGAGACCGCCGCGTAGTTTAAGCTTGGCCGGGAAAATTCCGTATTCGGCCAAACCGCCGAATTTGATATCACGATTCAATACGATCACTTCATGGCCGGCCTTCGCCAGCATACTCGTCACCGCCATTCCTGCAGGCCCGGCTCCCACGACGATGACAACGTGCGATTGCTTTCCGCTCATGCGCTGATCCTTAGCAAAGATTAATAAATAGCAATCATAAAACCCAACGGTCCGCGGAACTTAACACAGCAAATTGACAACTGTCAAAAGACGAACTCGCGAGAGCCTTTCGGCTTGATCCTTGCCCACAGAATGCCGGTCGTCTAGAATGACATGCGACGATCACTCTCTTGCCGACACATAATACGATTCAATCACACTTGACAATACAAGGTGACGAGGCTTGATTACGCTCGTGTGCTCGGGCGGCTGCCACTGCTTTCATAAGACAACTTCTCTTGGACTTCCATGCGCTACCGTAGAATCACCGTGCCGGAAGAAATTCCTCATCGGATTCAGCTCAAACCGGACGAAGTCTTCGTAGTGCCGTCCTTCGAGTTGGCCGAAACATTGATCGCCCGTGGAACCGACAGCGCCTGCATCGCCGTCACCCCGCATCTCCCATCGAACGAGACCTGCCCGGATTATGTCTGGAACAGTCCCAACGGACCGCTGATCCCTCAAACCGCCTTTCATTTCGACCAATCCGTTCTTGTCGTCCTGCCCACGTACAATGAGCGGCAAAACATTGAGGCCGTGACGCAAGCGATCGGCAGATATCTGGCGGCGGACATTTTGATCGTCGATGACAACTCACCGGACGGCACTGGTCGGATAGCGGACGAACTCAGCCGACAGCACCCGCATATCCACATTCTTCACCGCCCCCGCAAAGAAGGGTTGGGCTCCGCCTATGTCGCGGGATTCCAATGGGCGCTGGCGAGACACTACCAGCTCATCATTGAGATGGACTGTGACTTCAGCCACGCGCCGTGGGATTTGCCCAGACTGGTTCATCACAGCGCCGCCGCCGATCTCGTGATCGGAAGTCGATATATCCCCGGCGGCGGCACGGAAAATTGGGACTTGCGACGACGTCTCGTCTCAAAATTCGGCAATGCCTACGCCAGGTTGTTTTTGGGATCGGCAATACAAGATTGGACGGGAGGGTTCCGCTGTTTCCGACGCGAACTGTTGGCTGCAATGGACCTTGCCGATGTCATGGCCAAAGGATACGTCTTTCAAGTCGAGATGGCATGGCGGGCGATCCGGCTGGGGGCGCGGGTACGCGAAATCCCCATTCGGTTCCGCGATCGCGCCCACGGCCGCAGCAAACTTGGCTGGCCTACGATCTATGAAGCCGTCAGAGAAGTGCCGCGTATGTCCTGGCGACGCTTCCCGTCGAAGTGATCGTTCCCGCCCGTTTCCGAACCAAAGAGACAAAAAGACGCAGGCCCGACCGATTCCGTGTTCGGCAAAGAAACGGCCAGCTTGCTTAAATCGATGACCAACTCGTCTTTGGTATTGGCGAAGAGATTGTCCAGCAAACTGCTTTCCTGCTGAATCACCGCGTCCGCCGGTTCAAAGAGAAGATCGAACCCTTTGGCGGCGGTGGGTCTCATCGGATATCGCCGGTCATAGATCATGCCGTAAGCGGGAATGCCGTAGATGATCTTCCAGTTTCCCAATATGAGGTGCAGCTCCTTGCCGCGCACGTACATTCCTCCGGAAGTAACCATCCGCCGGAAAAAGGTCAGGGGTTGGCTCAGATAAAACGTCACCCGCTCGTTGTATTGAGCCTGCTCCAATCCTTCCGCCAACTGTTCCGACAGCAGCGTCACTTCCTCTTCGTCAAAAGCCGGAACGATCGGCGCCTCGCCTTGGATCCATTGCTGGGGGGCAATCCGATGTTCTTGAACCTTGAGCCCCGACAAGACGACCCGCAAGACCTCTTTCCCCAACGTCGCAGGATGAGAAAAATGACCTTGAGGCCACTCCGGAAGAACGGTCTTGTCGATTTCCAGTCGAACGAAATTGACAGGGTCTTCATAAACAATGCGAGACGGCACGTGGGGAATAGCGCATCCGGTCGTCAGCACGGCTCCGGTCACGACGAAGACCGCGGCTCGGCACATCGACTTCAAATCCATACTTCACTCACTCCGCCCTCCCGCTCAATCCTTCCGCCTCAACCCTCTTGGACCGTCACCGTCATCTCCGCCCGCTCCAACGGATTGTCCCGTCCGTCGCGTTTCATATTGACCACTTTGTCTACGACATCCATCCCGCTGACGACTTCGCCGAACACGGTATATTGCCAATCTAAAAAGTTTGAATCGGCGACGCAGATAAAAAATTGCGAGCCGGCGCTGTCGGGATCATTGCTTCTGGCCATCGAGACGATCCCCCGCCTGTGCGGCTTGCTATTGAACTCGGCCTTGATCGTATAGCCGGGACCGCCCATCCCGTGCAGGGAGCGATCCGATTTTTTGCTGTTGGGATCCCCCCCTTGAATCATGAAGCCGGGAATGACGCGATGAAACGTCGTGCCGTTATAAAACCCCTCCCTCGCCAGCTTCAAAAAATTGTTCACGTGGCCCGGTGCGACATCCGGGAAAAATCTGAGCACGATCTCCCCCATGGGAGTACCCTTGGTAGTCACCGAGATAGTCGCCCGAACATCTTGAATCGAATCGGCCATTGTTCTTGTCCTTTCCTCATTCGTTTAAGTTTGGTGCGTTACTCTCGAAACCGAAATGGAGGAGGCACCGCTCCCCCTTTAAGGCCCTGATTGACGGCGATCCAGGCCAGGCCGTCGTCGCTCCGAAACACTCCCTCACTGGTTCCCGCGTACAGACTCCCGTCTTCGGCACCGATCAATGTCTGGACCGACAAGCTCGTCAATCCTTTGTTGACCGGCGTCCAGCGCTTGCCCTTGTCTTGAGTTTTAAAAACGCCGTTTCCCGTCGCGACGATCACGTCCCGTCCCCACAACACGATCCCGCGGATGGAATCATTGGGAAGAGCACGACTGATCGGGCGCCACGTCATTCCCCCGTCGATGCTCCGAAACACTCCGCCGTCGAACGTGCCGGCCAGAATTTCCTTTTCCTGATCGATCACCAACACGCGAATGAAATTCTCGATCATCCCTTCATGATTTTTCAATCCATGCCGCAGACGCTCCCAACCCGCTGATTGTGGTACAAAACGGAGCACGCCCTTGCCGGACGTGCCGGCGTACAATGTCCCATCCGTGGACCGGGCCAAAGCATGGACTAGAACATCGTCAAGCCCCGTGGCAAGAACCGACCAGCGGTCATCCGCTTCATTGAGGCGGTACACGCCGTCAGCTGTCCCAGCGTACAGCCCGTCATCCGTCGTCATCAGGGTCTTGACCTCCAATCGCTTGAGCCCTGCATTCACGGATTGCCAGCTCGCGCCGTTGTCTCTCGAACGAAAGACGCCGCCGTGCAGAGTTCCGGCGTAAACGGAGCCGTCCGGCACGACGATCAAACTCAGGATGAAGGGATCGGTCACGCCGCCGCCCACGGACGTCCATGTGACGCCTCGATCGACGGTGCGGAAAATCCCATGGCCGAATGAACCGGCGTAGACCTCTCCCCTCCGGCTCATTGCCAGCGCTTGCACACTGACAGGGAATCGATCCTGTCGTTCCACTCCGGACGTCCGTTCGACAAGCACGTCCGCCGCCGCCACGGCTCCCGCGTCAAACATATCGAGTGAAGGGCCGAGCGACAGGAGCCCCGTGATCACGACCGCGCGAACGCTCGGAGCAACGTGGGATCGGTTTTTCATCGTATTCTTGTTCCCGCCGTTCCTATCGGCAAATCAGGATCGAGCGGAAGGTCCACCCGATCATTGGCGGAACGGCGACCGAAGAATCTGGCGCCGAGCATGCCGATTTCATAGAGGAGCATCAGCGGAACGGCCATCAGCAACATCGTGAATACGGTCGCATCCGGGGTGACCACGGCCGACACAATCAGCGCCACCAAAATCGCATGTTTACGATATCGAGCGAACGTCGCTGCCGGCACCGCTCCCGCGACCGCCAAGAGCGTCATGACCAGCGGCAATTCGAACGCGAACCCGAAGATCAGAAGGAACTTGACGTTGAAATCAATATAGGTTCCGACGCTGAGCTGCGGCATTACGTCACGATCGAGGCCGAAACTGACGAAAAAGTCGATCGCCAGAGGAAGGACGACCACGTTGCAAAACACCAAGCCGAGACCGAAGGAACCTCCCGCCAAGCACAACAGTGGAACAGCCCAGCGCCGCTCGTTGGGCAGCAGCGCCGGCGCGATGAGTTTCCAGATCTGATAAAAGATCACCGGCAGACTCAGAATGACAGCCGCGAGGAACGAGACTTTGATCGAGGCAAAGAGCGCTTCCGTGGGGCCGTAAAAGGCAAGCTGATTTCGGAAAGGCCGGTTCATCCATGCCATGATGTCGGTCGAAAAGGAAAACGTGACCAATAGCCATCCAAGGATGGTCCCCCCGATCACAATCAATCGACGTTTGACGGTTCGAAGATGAACGGCAAGCGGATTGACGATCGGATCCATGGCGATGGCGCAGCCGCCGGCCGAGCCGGCGGCCGGTGGTCCCCCTTAATGGGCTGCAGACTGCAATTGGTCGCGGTAGACTCGAATCAGCTCGGCAAGCTTGTCTTTTTTCGCCAGTTTTTCTTTTTGAATACGTTTCTTTTCTAGCTCTTCGGCCGGCGTCAGAACGTGACGTTTCTGTAATTCGCTTAGCTCCAAATCCAAGCGGTGATGGGACGCTTCCAGTTCGCGAAACTCCGGATTGGATCGGCGTAGCTGCTCCACGATGACATCATCCGTCTGCATACGCACCTCCTGGTTATTATTCATGAACATGCGCTGAAACCGATTCTCCGCCGCCCCTCCATTCATGGCTCGGTTGCAAACCGGCCGGGGTCCTGAGCGGATCCATTTCCATCACGACCGCGTCTTCCACGGGTTCCGAATAATAGCCACGCCTGACACCGATGGACACAAACCCTAATTCTCGATAGAGCCGTTGGGCCGCTTCATTGGAGTTTCTCACTTCGAGCACCGCGCGGAACGAGCCCTCTGTCATTCCCATGCCGATGGCTTCTGCGACCAGGGCTCGTCCGACGCCTCGTCTTCTCATCGACTCCCTCACGGCCAGTTTCATGAGTCGAAGTTCCTCGAACACGATCCAAAAACAATGGAACCCGATCAGGCACCCGCCGCCCGAGCGCAGAGAGTCCGCCGTGACGGCGACCAGCACGTGCGCGAACGGGTTGCCGATCAATTCAGCCTCCCACATTTTGCTCGTCCATGGGGAGGAGAAGCAAGTTCGTTCTAATTCCAACAACTCCGGCAACAGCTCTTCCGTCGCCGGTATGATCTGAAACTCACGCGCCATTCGCCTTACCCGGACGGACTGCCGGTCTCCCCTGCCGCCGCACATGCACCAAACGCCGAGCGACTTTGGCCGCCACTCGTTCCTGTCGTCGGACGACCGGTGAGATTCCTCCCGACCGCTCATACACAAGTTCCGCTTCGGCTCGCTGCACGTACAGCGGCGCAACGCAGTCGCCGGCGATTTCCCCCTGGCGGAGCTTTTGCAGACCGAGAAGCCCGACGGCTACGGCGGAGGGTTTTGCATGGTCAGCCTGCGCCGGAAACAGGGTGATCGAAGGAGAAAGCGCCGCGCGGATTTTCGGCTCCATCTTGAACCATCCTTCGCCGAACACCGTCGTCTCGTCGCCAAGGCTGGCGGCCACCGCCTCGGGAGGACCGACGTGCTCGGGCAGGATGCGCTCGAGCCGTCCGTCCCTCGTCCTCCGGAATATCGCCCAATACAATTCTCCCGTTCGTCCCATCAGCATCGGGCACAGACAGGATGTCGCCGATTCGACGTCCATCGCCAGGGCTTCCAGCGTCGGGACCAATGTGAGCGGAAGGCCGGTCGCCGTGCGAAGCCCGAGGCACGTCGCCACGCCCACGCGAATACCGGTGAAAGAACCGGGACCGATGGAACAGGCCAAGCCGTCAAGGTCGGTCGCTTGCAGAGCCGCGCGTTCAAACAACCGATCGATGGCGGGCAACAATGTCAGACCATGGGCGCCGCCGGCATCCTGTTCCTCTTTCGCCAAGACCACGTCCTCTTCAAGAATCGCGACGCTTTGCCACGCCGTGGCCGTCTCGACCGCCAAGATCCTCTTCCCTTTCACAACACCTCCCCCAACTCCTCCGTCTTGATGGTCTGATTCGGCAGGATTTCATGAAACGTGATCTGAATGCTTCCTTGGCCGCGCCCGTCTTCAAGGGAAATTTTAAACGGCCGAACCAGCGCGCTTCTCCGTTCCATGGGCCACGACTCTCCCGCCGCCTCTTTCACCGGTCGAAAATCTTCGTAGTAAATGGTGGCCTCGATGTCGCCGTTTGTTGCCAGCCGGTCTTCCTGTACGACGAACAACGTCCGGCGATCGAACCAGAGTCGGCGGATCGGCGTTGTTCCGTCGGCGTCGCTTCGGCCGTCGGCGTAAACGTCCAATCGATAGCGATCCCCCGCTTCGGCCAGCCTCACGGTTTCGCCGTTTGCGATCGCGCCGGTGCCGAGCACGCCCCCGACCGCCCAGATACTCAGTTGAAACGGGCGCGCCAGCTCTTGTCTCGTCGCCATCTCCGCCTGTCGGCCCGTCAAGACCCGACCCATCGTCGGCAATCGGAGTTTGTACAGATCGCCCGCTTGAACGAATTCAAACAGCTCGCCGCCGATCGGCGTGAATCCGCGCAGCCTCACGGCATCGGGACGACGATAATACACCGTTCCCTCGACCCGCGACGCAATGGGAATCAGGCCGCCTCGGACTTTCGCCGTGAACAGTCCCTTGAGCGAATGGATCGCCGCTTCCCGTTGCCGCAGCAGCGTCGTCAACTCCTCCGCCGTAGCCGACGTAGCCCGTTCGACCGACGCTTCTTTCTTGGGCGTCATCAGCGAACAGCCGGCCAGCAGCAGGCACACCAGAAGGCCGCATGTCCCGCCCAGTGCCAGATGTCCGGCACGGCTAAGCCAAGACAACGTTCAGCGCCTCCCTCACGTCTTGAATGCCGATCAATTCCATGCCGTCGATCGCATCCAGTTTCATCAGATTCCGCTCGGGCAACAGACACCGTTTGAACCCCATCTTGGCCGCCTCTCGGATGCGCAGTTCCGCCTGACTGATCGCTCGCACCTCCCCGCCTAGACCGACTTCGCCGAGAATCAACAAACCCGGCTCGACCGGTATCTCACGCAGGCTGGACGTGACCGCCGCGACGATGCCCAGATCGGTCGCCGGCTCATCGATCCGCAGACCTCCCACCACGTTCACATACACATCCTGTCCGGACAAATGGACACCCAGCCGTTTCTCCATCACCGCGAGCAGCAACGACACGCGGTTGAGATCGACCCCGTTGGCCACCCGCTTCGGCATGGCATATCCGGTCGAGGACACGAGCGCCTGCAGCTCGACGAGAATCGGCCTGCTTCCTTCGAGACTCGACACGACCACCGAGCCGGTGCTGCGGTGCGGACGTTCGGCCAAAAACAGCTCCGAGGGATTGCCGACTTCTTCGAGCCCCGCATCTTTCATTTCGAATACGCCGATTTCGTTCGTCGAACCGAATCGATTTTTGACGGCCCGAAGAATGCGATAGCTGTGTCCCCTGTCGCCCTCGAAATACAACACCGTATCGACGATATGTTCCAACAAACGCGGCCCGGCGATGGCTCCTTCTTTTGTCACATGGCCGATAATGAAGACCGGCACCCCGGCGCGCTTGGCAAACCACATCAACTGCCCGGCCACCTCCTGCACTTGACTGATGCTTCCAGGCGCCGAGGTCAACTGTTCCGTATAGACGGTTTGTATGGAATCCACCACGATCGCGGCCGGTTGGATCTCCTGAACCGTTTTCAGAATCTGCTCCAGCGAGGTTTCGGCGAGAATCAGCAGATGGGGATGCTCGATGCCCAGCCGCTGTCCGCGCATCTTGATCTGACGGGGCGATTCTTCGCCTGAGATGTACAGCACCGGCCCCGCGGGGGTCGCCAATCGCGGCAGGGCTTGGAGCAGCAGGGTGGTCTTCCCAATCCCCGGATCGCCGCCGATCAGAATCACCGCGCCAGGAATCACTCCGCCACCCAACACCCGGTCAAACTCTCCGATGTGCGTGAGACGGCGGTCCTCGCCGACCACTTCGATCTCGCCGATGGGCGTCGCCTGCGCCTGCGCGGTCTTGAGCGCCATAGGGCGGCCTTTTCCGGTCGCCGCCTGCCGCTCCTCTTTCATCGTGTTCCAACCGCCGCAGTCGGGGCATCGCCCCAACCATCGCGGGGCTTGATGTCCGCAGGATTGGCAGGAAAAGGTGGTTTTGGCCTTCAAATTTGCACCATCGACGAGCAATACACTCTGAAGAATTATCTTAAAAGAACCTTCCAATCAAAAGAAAGGATCGACAAGGCGTTTCCGCCTTGCTTGATTGATGAACAGGTTTGAAAAACGGTGGCGAATGCCTACCCGGCAATGATCAGGAAAAAGCCATCGATGCGGCTTGTCCTCCTCGGGCGACCGGCCCACAAGGCCGACCGCTTAGAGTTTTTTTCTCATTTCCTGCCAATCCTTGGCCACGCGGGCTTTCGGAGGCGCCTCACCTGACGGCTCCGGCACCATGACGGCTTGCAACCGCCGATTGAGAAAGGCTTCGACAAACGCTGTCGACCGGCCGATCCCGATCTTCAAGGTCTTCCATCCCTCCGCGCGCAGCTCATCGAGCTTTTCCCCC
>JAIWOH010000120.1 GCA_020216985.1 Nitrospira sp. | reverse complement strand
AACCCATCACCGCCCGGCGGCAACACCAAAACATAGCCGGGCGGAAACTGATGAGCGTTCAGCCACTCCCGCGTTTGATGCGCGACGCGAAAGCCGTCCGCACCCGAAGAAGGCAACAAAACGACGTAGATGACGCGATAATAAAACTGGGTCAGCTTGGCAAGCTCCTCGGCGGCATTCGGCATCGGTTTCCATTCCGGATCGAGCGCGGCACCGATCAGGGGAACAGGGGGTGACGCGGGCGGCTGCTCCATCAACGCCGCCAATTCAACCGCGAGAATAGGATTCCGCTGCTCCCACACGACAAGGTTCGCCCGCCCTTCAACAGGCAAGACACGCGAACTCTTACCGACGCGAACGCGAATCGGCAACGCGCCTTGTGCGTTTGAACGATAGCTCAAAAACACCCGCCCGTCCCCCCCGGTCATGCCGGTTGCGACGACCTTGTCTTCCACCAACAGCTCGATCGGCTCCCCGCCTATCCCTCTCGTTGTCCATGGTCCAGCGGTCGCAAGCCGAGCTTCGATCGTCGTCGATCGACCGGGAACCGTCAGCGCATCCTTCACAAGAAGCGTCGCGGCTGCCTTGTCGGCCGCGGGAAGAGCATCACCCGGATGAAAAAGGGAAATAACAAAGAAGAAACCGATAAAACCGGCTGCACGAGCAGCTCTTGTCGTCAGCCGCGTCACCATGGTGAGAAAGCGGGCAAAAAAACGAACGAGGCAACAAGACGAACACTATGACTTCAAGGCCGCCAGCACCTGATCGGCATGGCCGTCCACCTTCACCTTTCTGAAAACAGCCTTCACCTTTCCTTCGGGATCGATAATGAATGTGCTGCGCTCAATCCCCCAGTACTTTTTCCCATACATGTTTTTCTGTTTGTACACCCCGTAGGCTTTGGATACGCGGGCATCCTCGTCGCTCAACAATGGAAAGGGCAGTCCGAATTTCTTGATGAACTTCTGGTGGGACTCTTGACCGTCCAGGCTGACTCCGAGGATGGTGCCTCCCGCTCGCATGATTTGCGCTTCGGTGTCGCGAAAATCGCAGGACTCTTTGGTGCAGCCAGGGGTATCGTCTTTGGGATAAAAATACAGCACGACTTGCTTCCCCCTGAGGCCGTGAAGCGTCACAATCCTTCCATCTTGATCCGGAATCTCGAGTTCCGGCGCCTGGTCTCCAACCGCAAGTTCTTTAGCCATACACCGCGTCCCTCAATGTTTATTTATTTAGGAGGACATTAAGATACTCTTCTCTTTACCGAGACATCCCGCCGAACGTAGGCCGTTCCGTTCCATAAGGACGGTCTTTTGTTTGTTTCCTCGTATCGGGATCACCGTACGGCGCCAGTGCCGGAGAATCCCAAATGACCTTGTCGCCGGGCGCCAAATTCGCCGCCTCGAGAAAATGATGCCGAGCCGCCGCCGCTTCTCCAAGCGCGTTCAGTGCCAACGCATAATTGTAATGGGCCTGCCCCGACCCAGGCGCGGCCGCCATGGCTTCGGCAAAATACTTTTTCGCCTCGCCGAATTGCTTTTCTTGATAGGCCTTCGTTCCTTGCTCCGTCCAAACAATCGCCTCGCGACTAATCCCGGCATCGGTCAGCGTCAACGGAACGAGCGGTTTTCGTTTGGATGAGCAGCCTCCGACCTGAATCACGATCATCAATACGGCGCTCAGAACCATAAGCCATTGCGTTCGGCCGTTCACGACTCTTTTCTCCCGTCTCTTCTTCTTTTAGCCGCTCACAGGGCTCGTTTGCGAGTTTCTTCTTCAAACGTCTTGCGGTAGAGGACTTCCCACTCCGCGCTCCCCTCGACGATACCGCGCGAATAGGATGCGAGCTTCGCCTTGATCTTGCGATCGATCTCCTCCTCCTGCGCCAGCTCGGCGGCGAGGACCCGCTTGATTTCCTTGAGCACCCGTTCATCGTCGCCGCGCAGGGTGACGGCCTGGTGACGTTTCACAGCCTGTAAAATCACGTGCGAGAGGTGACTGACCTTGTCTTCACTCAGCATTCCACACACGCGTTCGTCCGCGCAGCCTAGCCGTGTCGTTCCGTTATGTCGAACTTCTAAAGAATGAGACCCCGTTCGCGGATCAGCTTCTGTTTGATCAACTGAAACATTTTCTGATAATCGACCTGTCCCTGCTCGATCTGCTTTTCATACATCTTGAGCATGTGCCGCACTTCGGCGTTCAAACGATCTTCTAACGACAGCTCATCCGTGATGGCCCGCTCCAGGGCGTCGGTCAACGATTTGCAATCACCGACCGCTTCAAGATACCCCTCCTGTCGAAGACGACCGACGACGGCTTCGGCCATGTGTCGCACACGCTCTTTTGACAAGCGCATGGCGCCTATCTCCGTTCGATCCGAATGATCGATGCACCCATCGCGCGGCGCAACTGGGTGGGGTCTCCCACAATCCGTCCGACGATGTTGACTCGGTCAGCCGGAACCGGATCGCTACCGGTGCTCATCGGAGTCCTCCCGAAAAAGATCGCCAGGACGCGGCCGACTCCCCAGTACGCGACATCGCCGATCCGCACGCTCGTCGTGGCGGTTTCTCGATAATCGGTCACGCCGGGAAAGGTACAATAAAACTCTTCGCCCCAGGCATGGACCGGAGCTTCATGCGGAAGCGTGGCATAGATCTGATCGGCGGTTTTGGTGCCATTGAGCTCCGCGTCGAGACACACGCCTCCGATCATGATACGGATATGTTTCGGCGGCTGCGCCATGCTAACGGGCAACGAAACTAACGAACTATTGTCGGTATGGAGGATTCAACGCATGATCAGCGATTAGCGAACGAGGCAACTCTAGCTTGTCTCCCCTCTGAAATCAAGGCTACAATCCGTGCGTGTTAACCTCCACGTTCATTCTTCTCCAGGGCGTGGGCCCCGCAACCGAACGACACTGGTGGCGAGAGGGACTGCTGGATTGGTGCAGCTTCATCACACGTCCCCGCGTCACCGGGCTCTCTCCGGAGCGAAAAACCCTCTATGACCGAACGCTCGCCCTCGCCCAAGCCGACCTTGACCGGGGAAATCTGCAATCACTGGCGGCGCAAATCCGGAAGTCGGAACATTGGCGTTTCTACGACACTTGTCGATCCGGCATTCTCTACCTTGATATCGAAACGAACGGCTTCTCCCTTCATGATCCAAGCGGAACCGTGACCGTCGTCGGCCTTCATCGAGGCAATAGAACTCTCACGCTCGTTCAAGACGAAACCTTAACGGTGGATCGACTCCAAATCGAGCTCGACCAATGCACGTTGCTCGTGACGTTCTTCGGGACCGGATTCGACGTACCCTATTTGCAAGCCAAGTTTCCCCGCCTTCGTTTTTCCATGCCGCACTTTGATCTCTGCTTGGCCGCCCATCGTCTGGGATTGCACGGAGGACTGAAACAACTCGAACGGGCAATGGGGATCGAGCGAGAACCGGCTCTAACCGGCCTTGAGGGCGGAGACGCAGTCCGCTTATGGTCGCAGTGGCGCCGCGGCGACCGTGTCGCACGCGATATCCTGTTGGCTTATAATACCGCCGACACGGAAAATCTTGTCCCGCTCGCAGACCTAGTCTATAAAGAAATGAAGGCGCGGTTCGGCCCCGAATCCGTAAAGCCGTCTTCCATCACGTGGCCGTCGTCTTAACAGGTTTATCACGTTCATGAGTACGTGGATCGGCACCGGTCGCAGCGAGGTCGGCTTGGTGCGTTCCAGTAACCAAGACGCCTACTTGTTACTGGACCGGCTCGGCCTGTGGGCCGTCGCCGACGGCATGGGTGGTCACGTGGGCGGCGACGTCGCGGCCCAGACCGCGATCACCAGCATCAAGGCTCACGCGTTGAACGCGGCCGATGTCATCCGAACGGAACAACTGGACGCCCCGTCCGCGTTTTTGACGGATCTGATCCGACACGCGCATGAAGCAATCCTTGAGCGGGCTCGACTCGACCCTTCGCTGAAAGGGATGGGCACCACGATCGTCCTGCTGCTGATCCGTCCGCAACCCACTCCCATTGCGCACGTCGCGCATCTCGGAGACAGTCGCGCCTACCTCTTCCGAGCCGGCACACTCACCCCTCTCACGCGAGACCACACGCTCATTGAAAAATATATCGAGCGGGGGATCCTCACGCCCAAGACGGCGCGCACACACCCGGAACGACACGTTCTCACGCAGGCGTTGGGCGTCTCTTCCTCTGTAAGACCTTCCTTCTCATCTTGTCCTTTGGAGCGGAACGATCTCTTGCTGCTCTGTTCGGACGGGCTGACGAAAATGTTGGACGACGAGCAAATCCGAGACATCTGTTCTAGAACCTACAGTGATCCGATCAAAACTTGCGATAGCCTGATCACCGCCTCTCTCGACCGCGGAGGCATGGACAATGTCACCGTACTCATTATCGGCCACGTGTGATGGCAGAGCGACCGGCCGGTATCTCCGGTCATCGCCGATAGATCCATGGCTCAACGGAGAACCATAGTTGACAACTCCCGGTTGAACCGTGTAGCTTCCCCTTCCAATCTTGGGTAGTCCTCTTCTCCTTCAAGAGGAGATCTCTCACACAGGGAGCTACAGCATGGGGCGTTTCGTCGGAGTGTGGGTGTGTTGCCTGGTCGGCTTGCTCGGCGGTTCATCCTCCGCGCTTGCGGAGACCTCGGCTCCCGACACTCCTGAAGCGGTCATCCGGAGGCTTGTTCAAGCCAACGCCGAAAAGGACATGTCGGTCATTTCCCGCCTCATGGCGCACGACGCCGATATCAGAAGCTACTCGGTCGGGGGCCGGAAGTATGTCGGATGGCCGGAATTCGAACGCGAAATGCAGGAAGAATTCGTCAACGTCGAAAAACTCGAAATCCCGATTCTCGAACTCACCGTGTGGAGCAAGGGGGACGTCGCATGGTTTTCAATGGAGCTGGATTACATCCGATACGTCGGTGCGGGGGCGAACCAAACCCGCACGGTCCTGCCCCTGCGGGAAACCGGCGTCTTGGAACGGCGGAACGGACAATGGATTTTGTTGTCTTTCCATGAATCATTCCGCTCGGCGCAGATGAGCGGCCCGATGGCTGAATCGGCCTCGCCGTCATCGCAACAGCTTCTGGTCAGTAATCCTCCCGCCTCCGCGATGCCGGATCTCAGCGGCGAATGGGACATTCTTGAAGTGGAAGATAACAAACGCTACAAGGCCACGTTGGACAAAAACGGGAACGGTCCCTATACGCAACATGGCGGTCGCTTCGTCACGACGAAATTCGCGGATCGTCTATGGCAAGGCACCTGGCATCAGCCGGGTAATGATCGCGAGGGGGGATTTGAAGTTCTCCTGTCAGAGGATGGGATGCAGGCTAAAGGAATTTGGTGGTACACCCGCGTGGGCAAGCAGAAAGGCATTCCCCCCCGGGAACACGGCGGGACATACGAGTGGAAACGATTGACGCCGCCCGGCCCCTCTCAATGACCGCCGATATTGTTCATCTGGAAACTCCACGGAGTCCGGTTCAAAACACGGTCTTTTATTTTTTCTTCTGCTTGGAGGTTATATGCGACGATTTCTGATTGCCTTCATCTTGGTCTTCATGGGTTCATCGGCCTATGCGGACGGCACCCACAAGCATGACCACCATGCGGTTCCCACGCTGAAAAAACAAGTCGGGTCGAAGATCACTTATGGAGAGAACACCGCAACGCTCACGTTCGGTCCCATCGATCTTCCCACCGGTCATAATGAAGGCGACATGGGCGACTCCATGCCCCGCTTCCACTTTCAACTTCCCGAGGATAAGTATCTGATCGGCTTTAAATCCGCTCTGTCGACGGTCGACGGGAAAGAACTGCCGAGAAACTATCTTCATCATATTCTGATGATCAACAACAGTAAGCCCAGCTTGACATGTCCCGGCGAACCTCTCTTCTTCGGCGGAGCCGGGTTGGAAATGGCCGAAACACATTTTCCCGACGGGTACGGCGTGAAGCTCGCAAAAGACGACCGGCTTATGACCGTCGTGGCCTTCTATCACGGCGCCCCTCCTACCAAAGACGTGGTCGCTACCTTCACGATGTACTTTGCGCCTAAGGAACATAAAGTCAAGGAACTGGACGTCTACCAAGTCGGGGTCAACATCGTCTGCTTTACCAAATTCGGAGACCGTCCCCCCGACCAAACGGATGAAGGAATCGAGATCAAACCGGGCGTTCAAGTTCACACGGCCCCCCTCAAATTCAGCGTCGACGGATGCGTTAAGTTCGCCTACCCGCACGGCCACGACGAATTGCTCATGATCGCGCTGGAGAATAAGACAAAAAAACAGACTCTGCTCAGAACCGTACCGGATGTCGAGCGAGACGGGACGCTCCGTGAATTTCTTCCTCATCAAATTTATCGGGATGGGCGAGGGTTTCCCATCAACACCGTAGACGACTATGAAATGGTGATGGTCCATCACCACCCGCTCGAAAAGACCGAGCTGCAGCACGGAATGGGCAATTATCTTCTCTATATGACGCGAGAAGCCTGTCCTGAAACAAACAATACGGCCGCTGCCTATTAACTTTACTGTTTTGATCAAGGGGGAGAGGTTTATCAAAAATCGCTGTTCGAACAGACCTCTCCTCCGAACCCATCCGTCACGCCGCCCACCTCCCGCAAGGCTCTGACTCAAAGCTTCTTTCATCCAACGATCGATCTTCTGAACACATCAACGTTTCTGCCGGATCGATTCCTCAATCTACGAGCTCACTCCCCCCACATCCGCTTGAAAATCCAATCCGCTGGCTGAAACAAGCCTTGCCGGGTATACTTCCTCCCGATGGCGCCATGATTTTTTCTGACATACGGCACTCCATCTCCAAGGGTGCGGTCGGTCACGTGCCCCGATGAGGAAACGTTCAAGCTCTCATGACGGATTTTCCCTTTCCTCACATGAACATGGTTCCCAAAACCACCGAATTCCTCCATCAATTAAGAGGCTTTTTAGAGGATATCGGGAGGATCTCGACGCTTCCGTTGCTTGCCGAACGAATCCTCGCGGAACTGTTGACACATACACACAGCTCTCAAGGTTGGCTGTATCTGCTCGATCAAGAGCAGACGGACCTTTATCATTTGACTACCGATCAATCCGATAACTCGAGAGCCACCCCCCGCACATTGACGCTTTCTCATCCTCTCGTCCGCGAGCTCGCTCATCATCGCAAGATTCTTGACCGATTCTCGCCCCACGACGCCGACGTGAGCGTCGACACAGACGCACCGGACTTCATCGATTGCAGCTTGGCGATTCCCTTCGTTAATCGAGGTCGGCTGCTTGGATTCGCTATTCTTCGATCCGACTCGAATGTATCGGCTTTCGGTCAGGAAAACATGGACCTCTTGCGAATCATCGCGCAAAGCGGGGCGAACTCATTAGGCTGCCTATTAAGTGGCACCGATCCCCATTCTTCGCAAGAGCTGGCTCGCCGAACGGATCGACTGCGATCTCTTGAAACATTGGCCGGTGGATTTGCGCATGAAATCAGAAACCCCCTGACGTCGATCAAAACCTTTATTCAACTGACCCCCGAACGAAAAGACGACGCCGAATTCATACGGGAATTCAGCCAAGTGGTTCTTGGCGACGTCCATCGCATCGAGCGATTGATCGATGAGATTCTCGGCTATGCTCGCTTCATGGAACCTCAATTGACCGAGGAAGACATCAATGCCGCGATATCCTCGTGCCTGTACTTGCTTGACGCCAAGGCCCGCAGTCGAAGGATTACGATTCAAAAAGAGTTGGCGTCCGATCTGCCCCGTGTCATGTTGGATCAGCAACAAATCAAACAGGCGCTGTTGAATCTCTTCGCGAACGCTCTGGATGCCATGGGAGACCGCCGAGGTACGCTTCTGGTCAAAACGCACGCCGTGAATCGATGGAAAGGCAGGATGGAAGTGCAGGTCGACATTGAAGATACCGGTCGCGGCATTCCAGCCGCCGATCTGGAACATATTTTCGATCCCTTTTATACGACCAAACACAAAAGCTCCGAGCATGAGGGCACGGGGCTGGGCTTGTTCATCGCCCATCAAATCATTCGAGAGCACCAAGGAACCATTCACGTCCGGAGCACGGAAGGAGCCGGCACGGTTTTCCGAATCACCCTGCCGTGTTTGGCGTAAGACAAAGAAAGGAAGATGGTGGGAAGCGACGTTCCGAAAAAACGCGTTCTTTTGATCGACGATGAAGCCCGAGTTCGCGCCGCCCTGAAGTCGGTTCTTGAGCCGTCGTACGAGATCCTTCAAGCGGCGGACGCGCGGGAGGGGCTCACCGTATTTAGAACGGAGGGTCCGGACCTTGTGCTGCTTGACGTCGTTCTTCCGGATACAGACGGATTGGCCGTGCTCCAAGCCATCCGTTCCGAAAGCAAAGCGGTGCCGATCATCATGCTGACCGGCACCAAATCCATCAAAACCGCCGTCGACGCCATGAAATTGGGAGCGGCGGATTATTTATCCAAACCTTTCGATATCGAGGAATTGCGCATCACCGTCGACCGTGCGATGAACGCTTCTGAACTGGAGCGGGAGGTCAAACGGTTGCGAAGCCAGGTTGTGCAACGATACGCCTTTCACAACCTGATAGGGAAAAGTGACGGCATGCAGGAGATCTACGCCAAAATCGAGCAGGTTGCGGACAGTCGCACGACCGTGCTCATCACGGGAGAGAGCGGAACCGGCAAAGAACTGGTGGCGCGGGCGCTGCACTACAACAGCTCACGGCGGGATCGACCGTTCGTGGCGCTTAACTGCGCGGCGCTGCCGGAAACCTTGATTGAAAGCGAACTGTTCGGCCATGAAAAAGGGGCGTTCACGGATGCCACCGCTCGACGGACGGGGCAGTTCGAGCTCGCCAATACGGGCACCTTGTTTCTCGATGAAATCGGCGAACTGAGCTTGGTTACGCAGGCCAAGCTGCTGCGGGTTCTTCAAGAACGGGAATTCACGCGAGTGGGAGGCGTTCAGCCGATCAAAGTGGACGTTCGAATCGTGGCGGCCACCAATAAAAACCTGGATGAACTGGTTCGGAAAGAGCAATTTCGAGAAGATTTATATTATCGGATCAACGTCATCGCACTGTATCTCCCTCCGCTCCGGGATCGCGGCGAAGACATCGCCCTTCTCGCCAAGCATTTTCTCACGAAACGGCTTGAAGAGGACAAACGTCCGCCGATCGAGTTTTCAAAAGACGCGCTGGAAGCCCTTATGCATTACCACTGGCCCGGGAACGTCCGCGAACTGGAAAACGTGGTGGAGCAAGCTCTCATCTGGTCGCAGGGCGCCTCTCAGATCACCACTGAACATCTGCCGGCCTTGCTTAAAGGCGACATTCGCTCATCTTCCCTTCACGACGACATCATCGCCGGCCGCGTGTCGCTCGAAAAAGCAGTCATGGAGTTCGAGCGAGATATCATTCTTGACGCGCTCAAACGCACGAACTACGTGCAAACCCATGCCGCCAATTTGCTGGGAATCAGTCGACGCATGCTTAAATACCGCATGGACACATTGGGAATCAGCAGACCAGATCTTCACCCGACCGCACCGGGCGACGATGAAATCAAGAATGAGCCATCCGGACCATGCCGTTGAAGGATTCGCGACGCCATACGTTGTCCGATTCATGGGCAGGTGCATATGGACGTATCGCCTGCGCCATATGGCTATATTGACGGCGGAACCATCATATGATTGCATCCGGCATCGTTGACGAAGCGTCATGAAAAAAGACTTTTCCGTGCCGCGACAAACCGATCTATCGCCGACGGCAAACCATACCGTGCTTTCGGGCAATGGTCAGAGAAAACCCACGATCCTCGTCGTGGACGATGAGCCGGGGCCGCGCGAAGCGCTGAAAGTCATTCTTCATCCTTCTTTCACCGTATGTCTGGCGGAAACCGCAGCGGCCGCGCTTCGAGTTCTTCACACGCAGCCGGTCGATCT
>JAIWOH010000119.1 GCA_020216985.1 Nitrospira sp. | reverse complement strand
TGTGGTGCTTGATCAAAAACTTCCGGACAGATCCGGTATCGACCTGCTGCAAGACATCAAACGGACCCACGCCCAGGTCGAAGTCATCATTATTACAGGGTACGGCAATCTCTCGTCGGCCCTGACGGCCATTCACCACGGAGCAGCGGGATACCTGCTGAAGCCATTCAATACGAACGAGCTTCTTGCACTCGTGAACCACACGTTGGAGAAAAAGCGCCGCCTTGACTTTATCCGGACTTTTCTTCGTTCATCTCCGGAACTTTGGGGAGCCGAAGAAGAAGCGGTGCACGTCTGGCAGGTGTTGAAGCATGACTACTGTGTGATGGCCGTCCATGCGTACGAGGACATCTCGTCTCACCCAGACCTGCCCGATTGTCTGTCTCTTCTTTCAGATATCATTGAAGCGACGGATCGTCGGTTATGGAGCCATTCATGCCGCGTGAGCTTTTATGCAGGGTTGATAGGGACTCAGCTGAATCTCACCGACCGAGATCAACGGTCACTGACGATCGGGGCGTTTCTTCACGATCTCGGCAAGACCTGTCCGACGCTGCGAGGATCCCTGCACGAGCAGAATCCGCCCGCCTGCATGATGAAAACGGAAAAACGACATCCTCTCATCGGCGCCAGCGTCATCCGCTCGTTGGAGTTGCCTGCCGAAGTCAGCCAAATCATCTTGTATCACCATGAACGGTGGGATGGGCTGGGCTATCCGCATGGCCTGAGAGGCGAGGGCATCCCCTATTTTGCGCGAATCGTCAGCGTATCCGAGGCATTCGACTACATGACCGTCGAAGCAGCCGATCGCTCGCATCTGACGATCGAAGAAGCCGCTCGCGGCATTTCTCATGAGTCCGGATCATTTTTCGACCCTTCGCTCGTCGATTTGTTTGTCGAGATTCTGACCCGCCACAGAGCGTCCCTCCCCCCCTTGGCCGTCACCCCCGTCACCATGCCTGGAAAGCTCCCGACCATTCCGGCATCGTTGCTTACTCAGTAGCGCCGCCGATCAACTCCGCCGCCGTTTCCCTGATCTTCTTGGTAACCGTCTCCCCCGCAAGCATGCGGGCGATCTCCTTCTCCCGTCCGCTTCCCTTTAACGAACGGACCACCGTCGTCGATCGATTCTTCACCAGCGCTTTTTCGAGACACCAATGGTGGTCGGCCTGAGACGCCACCTGCGGAAGATGGGTCACACACAGAACTTGATGGTTGCGGCCCAGCGCCTTAAGCCGTTTCCCGATCGCCGCCGCCGCGGCTCCTCCGACGCCCGTATCGATCTCGTCAAAAATGATAACTGGCACTCGATCGACGCCTGCAAGGGCGGACTTGAGCGCCAGCATCACTCTGGAGAGCTCCCCGCCGGAGGCGACCCGCGACAACGGCTTGAGCGGCTCGCCCCTATTCGCCGAAAAGAGAAACTCCACGCGATCCGCTCCTTCCAAACCGTAGGCGTCGTCTCCCTCGCCCATCCCGATCTCGATCTGAAATTGCGTCTGATCCATTTTGAGGGCATCAAGTTCTCGACGCACGATTTCCGTCATTCGCCCGGCCGCTTCCCTACGTTTCTCACTCAGCTCTCGCGCCAACCGCTCAACCTGCGTCCGACGTTCCTGTATCATGATATCGTATCGGCCGATCTCCTCGTCTGAACGTTGAATGCTCTCCAATTCCTCCCTGATGCGGCGATGAGACTCCAACGCCGCCTCAACGGTTCCGCCATATTTCTTCTTGAGTCGCTGAATCAGAGCCATGCGATCCTCAATCACAGCCAATCGACCAGGGTCGGCCTCCAATCGACTGGCATAGTCCCGCACACGATCCGCGACTTCCTTGACAAGCACCTTCGCATCGGCGATCAACCGAACCGATTCCTGCATGGTCTGATCAAGTCCGGCCATTTCGCCAAGAATCCGTTCAACCAAGGCCATATTCGGCAGAATCCCGTCGCTCTGTTCCATCAATCGAGCTTGAGCCTCGCCCGCCAACTCTCCTAATCGACGCGAAGCCGCCAACCGCCGGCGCTCGAATTCCAGCGTTTCTTCCTCTCCGACGCGGAGCGCCGCGTCGTCCAATTCCCGGCATTGAAAGGTCAGATACTCCTCGTGCTGCGCGGCCTCTTGCACTTTGACCGCCACGCTCTCCCGTTCCCGACACAGCCGCTTCCAGTCCCGATAGCATTCCTGATACCGACCCCGTAATCCGTGAAGACGGCCGAACGCATCAAGGGCTTCCAGTTGCATCGAGGGGGCCAGCAGAGACTGCTGATCATGCTGGCCGTGAATGTCAATGAGAACTCCCGCCAGAGCCTCCAGCGCATGGACCGGACTCATCACTCCATTAAGATACGCCCGATTCCGGCCCGATCTTGAAATGACGCGCCGCGCAATGAGCTGAGTGTCCGTTTCACCCAATACTCCTTGAGCGCGCAATGTCGTCAGGATCGGGTGATCGGGCGGAACGTCAAAAGAGGCTTCCACGACGGCCTCGTCTTGTCCGAACCGAATCTGATCGCCGGAAGCCCGTCCGCCCATGAGCAGTTCAATGGCATCGATCAGAAGAGATTTACCGGCCCCGGTTTCCCCCGTGAGCACGGTAAATCCCGACTCGATGGTGAGCTCGATCTGTTCCAGAATGGCGAAATTGGAGATGCGCAGCGCGGTCAGCATGGCTGCGACGGGCGTCGCCTAGGCGGCGCCGGCGTGTTTGGCAAGGAGCGAGTCAATCACTTCCTTAAACTGCCGCTTAGGTCTGGCTCCGACAAGCTTTTCGACCGGCTGGCCGTCTTTAAAGAAGATGATGGTGGGAATACTCATCACCTGATAGCGACCGGCGATTTCCGGATTCTCATCAGTGTTGAGCTTGCGAACCTTGATTTTGCCCGCGTACTCCTCCGCCAACTCGTCGACGATCGGCGCCACCATCTGACAAGGGCCGCACCACACCGCCCAAAAATCGACCATCACGAGTTCGCTCGCCTTCATCACCTCGGCATCCCAGGTAGACTCTTCGACTTTTAAGGCATTTCCCGCCACGTGTCTTCCCTCCTTAAGAGAAATGAGCACACGATCACCGGTACGTCGGCATCGTACCCCACCCTCATGATGCTGTCAAATGCTCGAACCCGCCGTCGATCGCCACGACGTCCGTATCCCAGGTTCCGACACTCACCTAGCGGGATCCCGCCGAAACTCCCTCGGCCGCCGACGTTCGGTCCGTCTTGCCGTATTGTCCCCACGGCACATACCAGGGGAGGCCTTTCTCGCCCCACAAGAGAGGAGACAGGATCGACCGCATCACGGCGGTACCGGTGTTTTCGGTCCAACCCAGTCCCGTCAGACTTAGCATGAAGTTAAATTGATGGCGATCGGGAAATTGCACGTAATAGAACCCCACCGACCAGCACTTGCAAGGATTTTGGTACAGCGCGACGACGTCGTATTCCGGGCTTTTTCGCTGCTTCACGTCGTAGTAGCCCTTGGCTCCGATCGTCCATCCCCAGGGAGTCCGAAACGCTCCCGACGCCGTCAGGAACAGAATTTCTCCCGTCGGCGCATAGACCTCGTTGAATGAGATGGGATTCCAGATGTCTCCCCGCCTCACCCGAGTCCCGCTTCGAGAATATCGCTGGCCGATCTCGACGTACCAATTGCTCTCTTCCTGTAATCGAATGTCGGTGTTGACTTGGCTCACCGTGCCCTCGTACGGATCGATAAACGCATCGAGCATCAGATATCGATTGATCGGCGGTCGCTCGCCCGCCCCCAGCAGGCCCGCCGCGCGATCGAACCCCGCCGCGTCCAACTGAGACCTGACCGCGTGAGGCATATTATTGCCGATGACGGCGCGCACCCAGACGTCGGAAAATTTTCTGCCTTGGATGGGAACCGTCCTCGGTTGGATCGGCTGTTCGACCGATCCCAGAAACGGATCGACGCCCGGCGTAAAATCTCTCGCCAACGTCTGCACGCCCCCCACCTGATAACTTTGGGCGACCGTCAAATCCAGCCAATTGAAAGACCAGGCATTGCTCTGCTCCAACACCCGACTCCGAAACGCATAGGTCAACAGATTCTTCCTCGGCAAATCGTCGACTTGATCGATCAACGTCAAGTTCGATTGATCCGTCGCGGGCACGTACTCATAGGTCACCGTCGGCTCGATCGTGTGCAGCAGATTGCGACCTCCCTCCAAACCGTAACGCCGCGTCAATTTCGACATCGCATCGACTCCGAGCCAAAAGGTCTCCCGATGTTGGGACGCCGCCGTCCTCGCGCCGCGACTGTAGTACACCTCACGGAACTTGGCCTGCGGCCGGACGCCGACCACGTGTCCGAAATCGATCACGTCCGTCGCGATCCCCGGCGTCACGTCCACACGATTCAGCGTGAACCCCTGTTCGCGATAAAAATTGACGAAATTCCCTTCGGCTCCGAACAGCAACGGAGAATTGAACAAAGGCACTTCCGGCAGGTTGTAGCCCGCTTCCGGAAGGCGTTGAAACGTATCCCTGCCGCCGGCTTGCAACGGCTGAAGATATCGCCCCAGGAGATACAGATTCCCGTACGGCAACCGCTGCGTCGCCAGCAGGTTGGATTCATTGCTCGGCGAGGCCCTCAAGGTCCCGGAGTTGCTGAGCTGCTGAAAGTAATTCGGGTCTGTGACAAAACCGACGTTCGCCCGAAGCAACAACGTATCGGAAAACATCTGCGTGTGACTGCCGGTGATCGTGGCGCGCGCGCGTTTGACGTCTTCCGTTTGGCTCACCCCCGCCACGTTGGGCAACTCCGTCTGTTGCAGATATCCCACGTGCCACTGCCCGCGCGACTGCCGATTCAACACATAGCGGTAGTCGAAATCCGATCCGTAACCGAGGTTGCTGTAATACTTCGGAGCGATCGTGAGGTCTTGGCTCGGATTGATCGCCCAATAAAAACTGGCTTGCGCATGGAAGCCGAACCGATTGTCGTACGATACGACGGGAATCAGCAGACCGGTTTTTCGTCTGGTCAAGGGGTAGGTGAATCCCGGCACGGGAATCAGCGGTACGTCATTGACACAAAACCATCCGCGGCTGAACGACAGTGTGTCGCCGATCCTGGCGTCAAGATCCTCGAATTTCAATCGCCAGGCCGGCACCTCGCCTTCCTGCGCATCGCAGTTGGTAAAACTCCCCTCCTTGACCCGGTAGTGGGAGTCGGAGAAACGTTGAAACAACCGGCCGGTCACATACGAGTTGGTGGAAGACGCAAAGAGCCGGCCGTGAATCACCACGCCTGCTTCGGTATTGACGTTCAATTCCAGCCGTTCGGCCGTGAGATCCGTTTGAGGGTCCTTCAGGTGAACGTGGCCGCTGGCGGTGAGGACTCCCGGCAGCATGTGAATCGTCACGCGATCCGCCGTCAGCGTGACGGCTCCATAATGAACGACAACCGACCCTTCCGCCTCATACACCTCTTGGTCCTGTCGATACTCCAGCCGCGCCGCCGTGACGTCCAACGGCGTGGAAGAGCGTGGCGGACCTCCGGTGCCCGTGTCCGTTTCGGCGGCAAACACAACGGGGGCGATCCAGAACAGCGCTGCAACCAAGGCAAGCACGCGAGATCGGCGCATCATCCGCCAGGAGCCCGGCATGCTACCCTCGCAGCACCGACGGTCGGCCGCCGCGCAGGGCCGCCTTCACATCGCCGAGAAGCATCAGCGACCCCGTCACACAAATAAGATCGCGCGCGGTCGCGCGTTGCTTGGCCAACCGAAGAGCTTCGATCGGACAAGGCTCCTCCCAGACGGGATTGGACCACCCCTCAAGCGTATGGCGAAGATCTTCCACGCCGGCCGAGCGTGCCAGACCAGCCTGAGTCAACACAATTTCCGAGACAAGAGGCAGCAGGGGAGCGATAAAGGCACGGCGGTCCTTATCCCGCATCATGCCCCACACTAAGATCACGCGCGAATCCCGATGAGCGGTGTGAAACTCCTCCAAATAGTGGGCCAACGCAATGGAGGCGGCGGGATTATGTGCTCCATCCAACAACACCGGAGGCTCTTCATCGAGCATTTCCAACCGCCCTTCCCACATGACGAACTGAAGTCCTCGCCGAACCGCATCTTCCCCTATCGACAGTCCCGATCGGTCAGCCGCCTCAAGCAGCGCGATCGCGCAAGCGGCGTTGTCCGATTGATGCCGCCCGACAAGCCGGCGGCCAAGTCCGTCCATCGCCCATCTCGGCCCTCGATAGGTGAATCGGTCCGGCTCGTCTTCCGTCACGAAGAATTCTCTCCCCAAGCTCCACACGGGCGCGTCGCGCTGTGCGGCGACGCGCTCGATGACGGCTGCGGCACCCGCTGCAATCCGTCCCATCACGACAGGGACACCCGGCTTGATGATGCCCGCTTTCTCAAAAGCGATCGCCTCTTCCGTGTGCCCCAAATACTCTTCGTGGTCCAAACCGATCGTCGTGATTGCGCAGGCAATCGGCCGGACGACGTTCGTCGCATCAAACCGACCGCCTAATCCGACCTCGACGACCGCCGCATCGACGCTCGAATCGGCAAAATAACGGAACGCAACGGCCGTCGTAACTTCGAAAAACGTCGGAGCGAGCGACGGAGGAATAGCACTCCGAACCAGATCTACCAGCTCGACCAATTCGTCTTCTCCGATCATGCGCCCGTTCACTTTGATCCGCTCGCGGAAGTCAACCAGATGCGGGGAGGTGTACAATCCCACTCGCAAGCCGGCCGCTTCGAGCATGGCTGCGGTCATAGCGGCCGTCGAGCCCTTGCCGTTGGTGCCTCCAATGTGCAACACCCGCAATCGCCGCTCCGGATTCCCGATCGCGCCCACCAGCGATCGCATGGTTTCGAGACCCAACTTGATCCCGTGTTTTTGGAGCCCGTACAGATAGGCAATGGCGGCGGGATAGGTCATCAGTCGGGGGAGCTGCGCACGGCTACAAATGAGACATGAGGGTGCTGACCGTCTCTTTGAGTTGCTTGCGTTCGACGATCATGTCGATCATCCCGTGTTCGAGAAGAAATTCGGCGCGCTGGAACTGATCCGGCAACTGTTGCTTGATCGTTTGCTGGATGACGCGGGGGCCGGCAAACCCGATCAATGCCTTGGGCTCGGCGATGATCACATCGCCCAGCATCGCCACGCTGGCCGTCACGCCGCCGAACGTAGGATCGGACAGGATGGAAATGAACGGCAACTTCGCTTCGCCCAGCTTGGCGACGGCCGCCGACGTCTTGGCCATCTGCATCAGCGACAGAATGCCCTCCTGCATACGCGCGCCACCCGACGCCGTGACCAGAATGACGGGCAGCTTGGATTCCACGGCCCGATCGATGGCGCGGCAGAGTTTTTCTCCCACCACCGATCCCATGCTGCCGCCCATAAAGCCGAAGTCAAACACGCACAACACCGCCCGCTGGCCGTTGATCAGGCCTTCGCCGACGACGAGCGCGTCTTTGCGGCCGGTTTTTTCCTGCTGAGCCTTGATTCGTTCGCGGTAGGGCTTCGTGTCGTGAAACTCCAGCGGATCCTGCGCTTCCAACTCGGCGTCCCATTCCCGAAACGTTCCTAAATCGACGAGCAATCCGATCCGCTCCATGACGGTAATCGGAAAATGGTAGTCGCACTTCGGGCAGACCTTGTTGTTGCGCTCCACTTCCTTGCGATAGACGATTTCCCTGCAGTGGTTGCACTTGAGCCACATCCCCTCGGCGCCCTTGGACCGAGCAGAAACCGGGATCTCCGCCGCTTTGTCTTTCTTAAACCACGCCATCCTTTGCTCCTTGCGAGAGGACGAACGACGATGGATCAAACGTTCCGCAAACGCCGGCGCAGCATAGCATAATGTTCTCCATGACGCACGTTTCCATGCCCCAAACAGAGGACTCCCACGGGACCTTTATGGTGCCGTCGCCGACAACGCCTGTCTCGCCAACATCCAGAGCCCGACACAAAGGCTGGCCGTGCCGGCCAGCCCTTGCAGTCCCGCGAAGGCCCGCCGGCTGAACGTCATCGAGTACACGACCGGGAGGCTGATCGTCAATCCGACGGCCATCATGCCGGCAATCGATCCGACGCCGAATACCGCAATGAAAAACAACGCCGTCTTCAATTCCTGAGCGGACGCCACGATCACGAGCATCAAGGCCGCCGAGCCGGCCAACCCGTGCGCCATGCCGATGCAGAGGGGGCGGATGGAATCCACCATCCAATGCCGGTGGTGATGGTCGGTCCGTCGGCGGTGACTATGCAAATGAATATGAGCCCCCTGACCATGAGGACCGTGAGTATGAGGGTGGACGTGCCACTGTTCGGTCAAAAGCTTGAAGATCAAGTTTCCGCCCAGCACGACAAGCAACACCCCGACTCCGGCTTCGGCGACAACTTCAAACCGCTCCGAAAGACGGATCCCGAATGCGAAGACGATCGTTCCCACCGCCAACAGCGTCGCCGTGTGGCCGATACCCCACCAGAAGCCCACGGCGCCGGACGCCCCGAGCGACGGTCGTTCGGCCAGCACTGTCGAGACGGCGGCCAAATGATCGGCGTCGAGCGCATGCCTCAGTCCCAAGAGGAAGCCCAATCCCAAGCCCGCGGTATACGAAGGCTCACTCACGTCGTTGGTCTCTCCCCATCCCGGCGAACATCGACATAGAGCGGACCTATCCCCCCCGCGCATGCATCTCGAGATGCGGATCTTCCCGCAACCGCTCGATCCCGATAAGACCGCTCTCCCGGGTCCCCGTCCGTTCCAGCTCCTTGCGCGCCTCGGCGCCGCGATCCCGACGCGATCCCCACCCGGTTCTGATTAGCTCCCGAATCCGATCCGGTGTGACACCCCCACGCAACGGCCTCCGCAGGTCGATTCCCTCGGTCGCATAGAGGCAGAGGTACCACATGCCATCGGCGGTCACCCGGCTCCGATCGCACTGCGCGCAAAAGGGCGCCGTCGTGGAAGAGATGATGCCGAACGTCGTGCCATCCGCCAGCCGGTACCGTTGAGCCGGCGCCGATCCCCGACCTGGAATGGCCATAATCGGACCGTACCGCCGGTTCAATCCTTCCAACATCATGTCGCGCGACAGCACTTTGGTCATCGTCCATTCATTGGCGCCGCCCACATCCATATACTCGATAAACCGCACCTCGGCGCCGATGTGTTTGGCAAATTCAATCAAGGGTGCAAGCTCATCGTCATTGAACCCGCGGATCATGACCGTATCAAGCTTGAGATCAGGAAACCCGACCGTCCGAGCCGCTTCAATCCCGTCCAGAACACAGACGAATTCATCCCGGCCGGTCAACCGCCGAAATCTTTCGGGTTTCAACGTATCCAAACTCACGGTCACCCGATGGAGCCCCGCGTCATAGAGCGCCTGCGCCTGCTCGGCCAGTAACACCCCGTTCGTCGTCAGGGCGATCTCCGTGATCCGTCGGTTCTGCGAGAGCAGCCGGACCAGCCGCGGAAGGTCTCGCCGCAGGAGCGGCTCCCCGCCCGTCAGCCGGACCTTCTCCACTCCCAGGTCAACAAAATAGCCGGCCAGGGTCGCCATTTCTTCGAAACTCAGCACATCCTCACGAGGAAGCCAGACATAGTCTTCTTCGGGCATGCAGTAGCGGCAGCGCAGGTTGCAGCGATCGGTCACGGAAAGCCTCAGGCTCCGAAGCGGTCGGCCGTAGAGATCTTGGACCGCTTCGCCCGCGGCGTGACGGCGAGAAGACGAAAGAGAGAGGTCGTCCATGTCCCGGTCACCAACCTCTCAGGGGTGCTCTTCCACCCACACTTCGCCCTGTGGCGTGTGTTCGAGTTTCCAGATAGGAGTGATTTGCTTCAACTCGTCGATCGCCCACTTGCAGGCCCGAAACGCATCGGCCCGGTGCTCCGCCGCCGCGATAATCAGCACGATGTTTTCTCCGATCGCGATCTCGCCGTAGCGATGGACCATCAACAGTTCAAGAATGTCGAAATCCTTCAGTGCC
>JAIWOH010000118.1 GCA_020216985.1 Nitrospira sp. | reverse complement strand
CGTTCGCGGATCTCTCGCAGTTTTTTCTGGGCCATGCCTTCATAATGTTCAAACGTGATCCGGTTCACTTCCCGGCCCCGTGACCAATCCCGAGCAATG
Source organism: Nitrospira sp. (assembly GCA_020216985.1). GTDB lineage: Bacteria > Nitrospirota > Nitrospiria > Nitrospirales > Nitrospiraceae > Nitrospira_D. The sequence goes on along the minus strand of JAIWOH010000118.1, from coordinate 9,901 downwards.
CCAAGAAAAGTGGCAATGCCCCCGATCCTCGTGGACCGGCGGCGGACACGATCCAGCTCCCGGTCGATCGAGAAATTCTCGCGCTGGACCCTGGCGAACTCCGTTGCCTCATCCTGTTCCGTCGAAGCTTCACCGGAAGCCCCCCCTGCAAACGGAGGTAAGAGCGCGATTTCGTCCCCGGCATGAACGACCGTATCTTCGTGCGCGATCTCTTGATTGACCGACACCAAGACTTTTTTCTTCTGAATCAGCTCTCCAATGTCCGGGTAGCCGACCTCGATGGCGCCGATCACGTCCTTGACCGGCTGGCCGTCGGCCACATCCAGTGACAGAGTCGCCTGATTCCCGGCCATCATTTTCGTCATGCCGAATAACTTGACTGTCACCATGATCGCTACGCTTTAACCTTGACCCGGCCTTCCCTGGTATAGGTCCCGGACTTGCCGCCGGACTTGGAGAGCAGACAGACATCGGTGACGGTCATCCCCCGATCAATCGCCTTGCACATGTCGTAGATTGTGAGCGCCGCAATCGAGACCGCCGTCATCGCTTCCATTTCCACGCCGGTTTGCCCCGTGGTCTTGACGGTCGCCACAATCGTGATCGAGCAGAGGCCGTCGACATTGGGTTGCGTGTCTTCTTCGAAACTGATGTCCACACTGGAAAGAAAGAGCGGATGGCACATGGGAATAAGATCCGACGTTCGTTTGGCCCCCATCACCCCGGCCACTTGGGCGACCGCCAGTACATCGCCCTTGACGATCGTGCGTCGTTGAATTTTTTCAAGGGTTTCCGGCTGGAGGAGAATCTTGGCCTGGGCCATGGCGACCCGCTCCGTCAAAGCCTTGGCGGTCACGTCGACCATGCGGGCTCGGCCAGCTTCGTTAAAGTGCGTAAATTCGGCCATTTTGCTCAGTGAATCAGTACGTTGTACCAGACCCTTGGGGATTATAGGGGCCGGCGGAAATGAAGGTCAAGCAAGAGAAGGTGATGGTGGATATACCTCGAGGCAATTTCTGAATATACTGCGCGACTTCGCTGTCTACCTCGGCCCACGGCGTCTTGACAACATCACACAGGGGAAGGATTCACACAGGAAAGATCTTGTGGACGTGTTTGTCGGTCATAGAGACGATCCCCCACACAAAAAGGATGTCTCCATGTGGTGCAAAAAGGTTGATCGGTCACAGCGTCGTTTCTTGCGTTGTGTTTTCTTCTTTTTTCCTGCGCCGATCTTCCTCAAACCACTCACACCACCGTGACACTTCGCGATGGAGGCACCCATCACATCGAGACCGTCCGTGGACTGCCCGTGCCGTTTTCCAACCGTCAAATCCGAGTGCGTGTCCGAGTGCGTGATCTTGGCATGACGGCGGAATTGAGACCGGAAGCTCCTGAATCCGTTTCCTTCCTGTGAGTGCTCGTTGCTGACCTCTTTCTCAAAGGACGGTTTTCAGTGACCGTGACAACTCCTTCACCGAACGAACTGTCGTCAAGACCGAAATCATTAAGCGGCCCGCACGGTCGGATGACCATGCCAAGGAACGATGGCCCCTCAATTGATGCGGCACAATGGTCCCTTATCTCATTACCTTGACCCCCAATCCGCAAAGAGGCGCGGATTTTACATTGAACGAGGACGCTGACTTGGATTGTTATCGGTCTGATAGAACACGACGGACATCTTTATGCAGGCGGTCTTAAGGCTGCGGGAAGCTACAAAGATCTCCCCGCAAGCCTGTGGGTACCTTGCCTTTACTCTATGCTCTGGTCACCTCCAGCCCCGGGATCCGGCTGGTATGGCTACTTGCGGACAATGGGATGAAGACTGATGGGGACTCGGCGATGTCATGTTGTGGCTCAGGCTTGTGGCCGGAGCGGCAGGCCTGATCTTTAATCGATGGTGGGAACATCGTATGATCGTGGTGGCAAGTCTTGGGCTGGCGCTCACCGCCACCTGGAACGCGCTGGATTTCTGGAACGCCAGCCTCGCGCTGCCAAGCCTGATGAACCTTCTTTCAGCAATGATACTTGTTGCACTCGCTCTCTGCGTTTACAGAATCCCCCGGCACTCCGCGTTGCCATTCCCCTCGACAACCGCTCGTGCGGAACAGCCGGATGATAGCCTTCAGAGAGAAACAAGTGTCATCGTTACGGCGACGGAAATGCGAGGCGCATCATCGATTCGTCGGCTTGACCGTGCCTATCTGGCCTTTACGTGGTGTGCCGCCGTGATATTTCTTCTGGGAGCAGGCGAGTGGTTCATGGATCCGGACGTTGGTCAGGTTCTGTTCATGCTTCTTTGGTTTCCAATGACGCTCTTAACCTTCTTGGCTGTCGGTACGGCCGTTACCATGACGCTGCTTGAGCGGCGACATCGGCCGCTCTGGATCATGGCAGGAACACTGGGTGTGATGATTCTTGTATCCTTTGCCAACGATAAACAGGGAGGTCCAAGCAATTATTCGAGCCTCATCTGGTATTATGCTGTGGGCACGATGCTCATCGGAGCTCTCGCCGTTCGCTGGTTCATCATTGCTCGGCACCGAACGATGAACAGAGGATGAAATCAGATGAATTTGTCTCTCAGCAACCCCATAAACTGCGTGTCATGAACAATCAGGAGAGAGACATGGTCTTTTCATTCTTGTTCCAAGCCGTGCTCATCCTGCTTGTCGTCTGGCATCTGCCAATCGGCAAGGCAGCGGCCCAGGAGCGTTCGCCCCGCACGGTCCTGTTTGACAATGTCCGCGTCTTCGACGGCAAGAGCGATCGGCTGTCGGCGCCATCCCACGTCTTGGTACGCGGCAACCGAATCGAGAAGATTTCGTCGACACCGATCGCAACCGACCGCCACCCCGATACACTCGTCATTCGGGGTGGCGGCCGAACGCTCATGCCGGGCTTGATCGACGCCCATTGGCATACGATGATGGCGGCCGTGCCGATGCAAACGCTGCTCACCGCCGACGTCGGCTATCTCAACCTGGTGGCCGGCAAAGAGGCGACGGCCACTCTGTTGCGGGGTTTCACCAGCGTCCGCGATCTTGGAGGGCCGTCGTTCGGTCTCAAGCGAGCCATCGACGAAGGCATCATCGCCGGCCCGCGTATCTGGCCGTCCGGTGCCATCATTTCACAAACCGGCGGGCATGGGGATTTCCGCCTCTCCCACGAGGTGCCGGCTCAAAGGAACGCCCCACTCAGTCGCGGCGAAATCTTAAACGGCGGCATCATCGCCGACGGCCCCGACGAGGTCCGGAAACGCGTGCGCGAACAACTGATGCTGGGCGCCAGTCAAATCAAGCTGGCGGCCGGTGGGGGCGTGGCATCTCACTATGACCCTCTCGATGTGAGCCAATACACCGAGGCGGAATTCCGCTCCGCCGTTGAGGCAGCGGAAAACTGGGGCACGTACGTCACCGTCCATGCTTACACGCCCCGCGCCATCCGGACGGCAATCGCGGGCGGCGTCCAGGTGATCGAGCATGGTCAATTGATGGACGAGGACACGGCGCGATTAATGGCCGAGAAAGGCATCTGGTTGGTCCTTCAGGCGTTCCTCGACAATGAGTTTTCCAATCCCTATCCCGATGGCACGCTCCAACGCGCCAAGCAGCGCGAGATGCACGCCGGCACCGATCAAGCCTATCGATTGGCGAAGCAATACAAACTCAAGGTGGCCTGGGGCACGGACATTCTGTTCGACCCGGCACGAACATCGAAGCAAAACGCCATCCTCACCACTCTCGCCCGCTGGTACAATCCAGCCGAAATCCTGCGGATGGCCACCGGCACCAACGCTGAGTTGCTGGCGCGCTCGGGCCCGCGTAATCCCTATCCGGGCAGGCTCGGCGTGGTGGAAGAAGGAGCCATGGCCGATCTGTTGCTTGTGGACGGCAATCCGCTGGACGATCTCAAATTAATCGCGGATCCGGAAAGAAATTTCCTGGTGATCATGAAGGACGGTACGATCTACAAGAACAGCCTTCGGTGATCAGGCGACGCTCGAAGGGTAAATCGTGAGACCATCGAGACAAAGAGACCACAGAGTCAAAAGGTGTTGATGTGACGAGCGCTCTGGCTGCCGCTCTGAAGCAACTTTGTCAGCGATTGCGCGATCACGGATTGTCGGTCAAGCTAGGCGCGCCGGGCGACGACTCTGACCTTGCTCTGTGGCCCTGGCAACTGACTCCCGGCTCAAGTCCGCGCTCGGCACCGGTCGGCGGCTCCGCCCCTACCCTTTCAGCCGCGACGCCGATCGTCCTCGAACTTCGCTTTCTGTTGATCTCCAACAAAGACTCCGAGGCCGCCGTTCAGGCTTTGACCTTGGCTCAAACGATCCTTGCCCAATCGCCGGTCATGCAGGTCAGCGATACACCGGTCCAGATTGTATCGGAGTCCCTCGCGCCGGATCATCTGGCGGCATTGTTCACAGCGGCTGGCATTTCTCTGAGTTTGTCCAGCGCCTATGTGGCACGATGCACTGTCTTGCCTCACTCATAACTTGATCACCGGAATGAAGGGGTTTCGTCGGAGGGACTCCATAATGAGCGCTTGACAAACACAAGAATCTTCCGCGATCGTGTTTTCGCTCGACCAGGGCCACGCAAGCAGTTTCTCATGGCGAACCCATGGACATCCGAATCATCCGCGACGCGATCACAAGGAAAAACTTCGAACCATCGCCGCTCAACAGTTCGGCGACATGATCAAGGCCGTCGTCGACGTCGAGCGAGGGATCATGGCGATCGGCGGCGAACTGCTCGCCGATGAGGAAGCGGTACTGTTGGAGAACGGATCACGCCGGGAGAACCTGTGGGGCATCAATCTCTATCCGGAGCAACCCCTTCGGAGTGGATCGAGTTCGACTCGATGATCAATGTTCGCCCGGCCCATGGGAACCGGTCGCGGTTCGTGGAGAACGAGACGATTCGTGACGCCATTGCAGCGATCATCCATCGGTTGGTGCGGGACTGACATCCCTCATGACACCCGTTCATAAACAATTGGCATCAGGACGCTGGCATTCCCTTTCCCTCTTGGAGCAACTGGTCAACGTCGGCAGCGAGGTGGCTCGCGCCGGCCGCTGGTATGAATCGGATCAGGATCGTTGCGAACAGGCTTTTATCCGAGCCCTCGAACTGTTGGATTTGTCGATCACCGATCCCAGGTGGACGGGCCGCCGCAAAGAATTGACCCGTGCGCGCGAACTCCTGTGCGACGCCATGTATGGCGGAACGCTCTACGGCAGTGATTGGGCCTCGCTGGATCGCTACTTCTTTCACTTCGCCGTGGCGGCCCACCTGAATCGTCGAATGGCAGGGAGGCAATAAAGAAAACAAGACGGCTTTTTCCATCCCTTCGCACGCCGGTTGTTTCTTCTACGGCGAACCCACTCTGGAAAATCACCGTTCATTTTCAGTAGACTCGTCCCGATTTGCGAGCGGTTGTGCGTCCGATGACGGAGGGATCATGGAGTTCTTTCGCCGACTTTTCGGTCTGCCGTCGTTTGCCGGGTCCACGAATGCCTTGCTGGTCGAGCTGATGTTGCCGACGCTGACGGACGCGCAACGCGCCGAGTTGAAAAAACGCGCCATTGAATTCTTGCAAAACACCGGCTCGGCGGGAACCTCGCCGGAGGCTGCGTTGGCCGTCTTGAATCAAGCCTCCCGTATCACGCAACTTAATCTCCTTGCGCTTGCCATGAAAGAACTGGGCTATAAGCCTGCGCTCTCGACGGAACGATTCAAAGCAATCAGCGACCCCTTTGCCCCGGACCTCGTGGATGAACGGACCTTGCGGGCCGTCGCCCGTCGTCTGAAATGGGCGCATGGAGTCGACGCATTGATCGGTGAAGAGCCATTGAGCTTCGACTCATGGTAGCCGCCCATTTACTTGACAGGGCGAGACCGCAAAGTTATTCTGCCTCCGCTTTGTTTGACTGAACCCATGCCGACACCTTGAAAGAAGGAGTTCCAATGCGAATCCTCTCGTTCCAACGCGTTCTCGCGACCTCGCTACTTGTCCTTCCGCTTATCTTTCTCGCTTCCCCTGCGCCGGCAGTCGAAGACTTCAAAATGGGCGTCGTGGATCCCCAAATCGTGCTGGAGAAATCCAAGGCGGGCAAGCGGGCGCTGGAAGGATTAAAAGAATATGTGTCTATTCGACAAAAGCTGTTGGCCAAGGACGAAGAAGAGCTGCGCAACACCGAAAAGCAGCTTCGCGAGCAAGCGGCCAAGATGAGCGAAACCGAAAAACGGGAGAAAGAAACGCAGTTTCGGACCAAGGTGCAGGATTATCAAAAGCGCGCGCAGGAGTTCAATCAAGAGCTTCAGCGAAAGCAAAAAGAACTGGTCGACGACTACATGAAAAAGATCATGGCAGCGACCAAGACCGTTGCGGAGAAAGGCGGGTTTTCCCTCGTCTTGGACAAGGGCAGCGAGCAGACGATGAAGATCGTCATCTACAATAAAGACGCCATCGATCTCACGGAGCAAGTCGTCAAGGAGTTTGATCTGACCAACAAGTGAGATCGATCACAATTTCGGTGCTCCTCGAAAGAACCGGGTCCTTCTCCGACTTGTCCCGACGCCGGCTTTGATTAGAACAAGCATCCCTGCTCGCATCCCGGTCGCCGGAACGTGTCCGGGATCGAACCTGAATCATCATCGGAGAATCCCGCTCGCCGTCTCGCCACGTCGAACAATCGCTCGATCATCTCCCAATAGACGCCCGTCCCCGCCTGCCGCTTGAAAAATTCGCTCTCGTTGAGCGATCCGCCTCTCACGTCCCGCAGCCGGTTGATGATTTTCCCGACGCGATCCGGGAACAGTTCGCTCATCCGCCCCAGAAACACGGTTTCCACGTTCCCGCTCAACCGCAGCAACGTGGCGAACGTGGTGCGGGCTCCCGCCTCTCGCGCTCGCTCCAGCAGCTCGGGAATATCTCCTTCGTTCAAGCCGGGTATGATCGGCGCCAGTGAAACGCCGACGGCGATCCCCTCCCCGGCCAAGGTGCGGACGGTCTCGAAGCGCTTTGAAATGGATGGGGCGTGGGGCTCGACTTTTCGGGCGATCGCGTCGGATGCAAAGGGAATGCTGATATACACGCGAAGCCAGGCTTTTTCATTCAAGTATTTGAGAAGATCCAGATCCCGCAGCACCAGCGCCCCTTTTGTAATGATGCCGACCGGATTGCGGTACTCGGCGCAGACGGCCAGACAGGCTCTCGTCAGGCCGTATACCGCCTCCAGCGGCTGATAACAGTCCGTATTCCCCGAAAACACGATCAGTTCCCCACGCCACGAAGATTTGTCGAACGCACGCCGCAACAGGCGTGGCGCGTCTTTTTTGATGACGATCTTGCTGTCAAAATCCGTCCCGGCGCCGAACCCCCAATACTCATGTGACGGCCGGGCGTAACAATAGGCGCAGGCGTGAAAACACCCTCGATACGGATTCACACTCCATCGAAAGGGAAGATCCGGGCTTTCATTGCGGCTCAGGATTTCCCTTGTCGCATCTTCGTAGACCGTCAACGCGGCGGGGCCAGCCGGTTCGAGCAAGTCCCGGTGCCGCGATTCATAGGGATTGGGGGGATTCGCGATGACTCGCATGGTTTCATGGTGACTCCGACCGATCCCTTGTGTCAACGAGCGCCCCTCGCCGTCCCGCCGATCGGTCGGGGCTTCGTTGACTCTCCACAACGCCGATGCTAGATTCCAGACGCTTTCGAGTCGGAAGAAACGCCGTCATGCATGACCCGAAATATCTTAGGGAAAACACGGAGTCGATCCGCACCGCCTTGGGCACCCGCGGCCGAGACGTTCCCTGGGACGTCGTTCGGAAACTCGGTGAGGAACGGCGCGCGCTGACCACGCAAGTCGAGCAACTTCGGCATGAGCTCAAACAAGGATCCGACGACGTCGCCCGCCGGCGTCGGATCGGCGAGCCGACCGACGAGGCCGTCGAGGCGATGAAGCGGGTGGGAGATCGAATCAAAGAGATTGAAGGACGGTTGCGGGAAACAGAGGACGCTCTAACCGGCCTTGCCCTTCGCATCCCCAATCTGCCGCACCAAACGGTTCCGCAAGGCCAGGACTCCACCCACAACGTTGAAGTTCGCCGCTGGGGTGCTATCCCCTCCTTCGCGACTCCGCCGAAGCCCCATTGGGAGATCGGCGAGGCTCTCGGGATTTTGGACTTTGATCGAGCCGCCAAAATCGCGGGAGCTCGGTTTGCCATCCTGCGCGGAGCCGGCGCAAGACTGGAGCGAGCGTTGATCGATTACATGCTCGATCTTCACACGACCGGACACGGCTATCAAGAGGTGCTGCCCCCCGTCATCGTCAATCGACAGACGATGACCGGAACCGGGCAACTTCCCAAGTTCGAAGACGACTTGTTTCGATTGCGCGACGAAGACTGGTTTCTGATCCCGACCGCCGAAGTGCCCGTCACAAACCTGCATCGAGACGAGGTGCTCGGCGAAGAACGGTTGCCCATCCGCTACGCGGCTTATACCCCCTGTTTCAGACGTGAGGCAGGCTCATACGGAAAAGACACCCGCGGTCTGATCCGGCTGCATCAATTCAACAAAGTAGAGTTGGTGGCGTTCACGACACCGGATCAGTCGTACCAAGAGCTCGAACGGCTGACCGGCCATGCCGAAGCGATTTTGCAAAACCTGAATCTTCCCTACAGAGTCGTCACACTCTGCACCGGCGATCTGGGATTTTCCGCAGCCAAAACCTACGATATCGAAGTCTGGTTGCCTTCCCAAGGACAGTATCGAGAGATTTCGTCATGCAGTAATTTTGAAGCCTTTCAGGCGCGTCGGGCCAACATCAAATATCGACTTACTCGAAAAGACGCCAAGCCCGATTTCGTTCACACCTTGAACGGATCGGGTCTCGCCGTCGGCCGAACGATGGTGGCAATTCTCGAACACTATCAGCAACCCGATGGGTCGGTCTTGATTCCAGAAGCGTTGCGACCCTATATGGGCGGCAAGGAACGGCTTACAAAAGAGTGACCTTTGAGGCAAACAACACACGCGAGCGCGATCCTCGCCGAGAAGGTTCTGTCGGTTTCCGGTCTCAGAGAACGGGAGGATGAGTAACATTAGTATAGCGAGGACAAGAGAATTGGCAGGTTTCACGCCATGCGGGATGGAGGGGTGCCGGAGCGGCCGAACGGACCGGTCTTGAAAACCGGAGATGGGGCAACTCATCCGCGAGTTCAAATCTCGCCCCCTCCGCCATCATGTGCGCGCATTTTTGTGATTCATCTTCGGTCCCGAGCCCGATGGTACGGCGCCTGACCGGTTCACCGACGACGGAATCGCATGAAGATCTTGCGGACTTGTTGGCAGTGGTTTCAGCGGCAAACGTGGTTGAACAAGATCATCATCCTCGGTCTGTTCGCCGTCGTCGTTCCGTTTTTCCTTCCCACCATCGTTGCCTGGTTCAAACCCACCATGATCAACGTCGGCGTCGCATTCTATACCTACGAGCGAGCCCAGAGAGCAGAAGATAAGACGACGTACTTTTTTGAAAAACGCAACCTGGTGACCAATTGCAGCCTCCGTCGCGTTGAGCAGACGGTCCCGTCCGGAGAGGTCCGACTCCCTCGGCAGGAATCATGGGTCATCATCAAGCTGCTGCTCGACAACGTGTCGGACGAACCTATCACCCGTCTTCGTCTGGCTGTCCGTTCACCGGCCATCGGTTTCGCAACACAGGTCTCGACCGCTCCCACGATGGAAGCGACGGGACAGATGGAAACGCCGCCGAATGACGGCCGCCGGTGGTTCGTCGTCACCATTCCCGCAATCGCTCCCCGCTCCTCCGTTGTCTTGAGCCTCAAAACGCCTCTCGACGACAATCTACGCAAGTTCATCT
>JAIWOH010000117.1 GCA_020216985.1 Nitrospira sp. | reverse complement strand
ATGAAGACCGCCGAACCGTCACCATTCAAGTGCCCTTTGTGGCGTCGGACCAGTTCCATGAGTACCCTCCGATCGTCTCCCGCACCAATGCGCTCAAAATCCTCAATCGGGAGGGACTGTTGCGAACCGAAACCGACGCGGCCGCCGAGGAAACGTTGCTCTTCTCCCCTCTTTCCGATGATGCGCCGCAACCAAAAGAACAGAAAGTCCCTTCCTATCAGCTCCTTCCCAAGTCACGGAGCTGTCCGGAAGGAGAAGCCGGCATGTGGTAACTCCCCCTTCGCTGTTTGGATACCGGACTGAGTAGGATGTACGAGGATTGTCACCTAACCCTTTTGTAGGGTCTGTTTAGCCCCTTGAGGGAGTTGAAGAAACGCGGTTGTCCATACTATGGTACCTCCCACGATCGCGCTGTGGAGGGAGACATCGCTATGTCACTTCAACCACTCTCTCGGGTTGCAATCAACTGTATTCTTGCAAAGGGTGGCTCCGGCTTGGAAGGAGACGGCTGCTTGTATGATCTTTCGGCACCGGACCGACGCATTTCCCCACAAACTCAACTACGAGCCGGCGATTACGTCAAGCTTCGCCTGTGGCTGCCCGACGAGGACTCTCATATGTCCGTCGAGTTGGCTGAAGTCGATTGGATCGACAGCCACCGACTCAAAGTCGACCTTTTGTCGCTTTCCCCGGAAGTGCGAGCCAAGCTTCATCAATTTAAAGCCTCACAACGAGCGACTCGCTCCTCTCATGAAACCGCAACCGAACATATCCTGATTCGCTTTTAATCTACTGGCCCTTGATGTTCGCTTTCAGTTTATTCACTTTGAGTATATGGCGTGAGCCCCTGTTCCACCTGCCGTCGGTCATGCCATCCCCCTTTCGTCTAGCACTCCGCTACCTCTATGGTATTTTCATCCGCCCTTCCCGCATTTATGCTTTCTTCATCACGCCAGTCGGAAACAAGAGACGTGGGCGGTGAGTGAAAGAACTCCCGACAATTGATTGAAGAGGAGGGTTGTCCATGCAGAAACGGCTTGGGAAAATCGGAACGGTACGGCGAGAAATTCGCGGCAAGGCTTGTCCGCTGTGTGGAGGCTATCGGTATCAACTCCTTGTGCATTCTTCGACTGCGACAGAAGAAGAGTCCAACTTGCTTGCCCGATGCGTACAATGCAACCGTCCACGACAATTGGACGACGGCTTTTGGAAGAACTTGGTGGATATCAAGGTCCCTGATCACAAACAGGCGCTCGCCAAGCCCCTCGAGCTCTGGCAGACCTATCGAAAACGCAAAGAGGAGACCCGCAAGGCGATCCAGATGCTGGCGATCAGCGGTGCGGTGCGACCGGGAAACGTCGAATTTCGCTATTCAACCTCTCCGGATGAGAGTGGCATGCTGGCCAGATCCTTTGCCGTCGCCCCCCCTTCCGAAGCCGATTCTCCGACTCCCTTGCATCTCCTCTACGGCCGCTTCCGAACCCGCGTGACCCATGCGATCGAGCGGCTCAGGCTTCAAGAATCCTACGCCCAGCTACAGTCACGTTGTCTCCATCTGTTTCATTGGATTCGACGGGAATTGACCGCCCGTTCATATTTCTCGCGGATTTGAACCGCTCTCTTGTGCCGTCCACAAAGGCTGAGGTAAGATCGCCCTCGCGTCGGGAGTACCCTGCGGCAGGCGGAAAGTTTCCGCCTGCCGCAGGGTGTCTTCTTGAACAACCCGTGGAGCATGGAGAGGTGGCCGAGTGGCCGAAGGCAACGGTTTGCTAAACCGTCGTAGGGGCGAAAACCTCTACCGAGGGTTCAAATCCCTCCCTCTCCGCCATACCAGTCGGTCCGCCGTCATTCTGGGATAACGATCAACGGCTCTTCCTATCGGCTTCACATCAAGCCCCATGGACGTTCCATCTTTTAAAGACAAAATTTCTGTTGTATGGCCCGGACCGGTATCGTATGCTCGCTGTATTCACCTCGTCTTTACAAGAAAGGATCTCGAATGCGCACTTTCATCGCCATGGTGGGAACATCGCTCCTCTTAGCCGGGTCACCGGCGCTGGCCGCTCCGCAAGAGCCCGCGAGCGAGGATCAGAAAACCTTGTATGCCCTTGGTTTGGCCATCAGCCAATCGCTCTCGACGTTTGCGCTCAGTGAAACCGAACTCGAGATGGTCAAAGTCGGCATGGCCGACGGCGTGCTGAAGCGGACGCCGAAAGTCGATCTCCAGGCCTACGGTCCTAAGATTCAACAGCTTCAGCAAACCAGGCTTGGCGTCTTGGCGGAACAGGAGAAAAAAGCGGGCGCTGCGTTCCTTGCGAAAGCCGCGTCCGAAAAAGGATCGATCAAAACCGAATCCGGAGCCGTCATCACTCCCATCAAGCTCGGCTCCGGCGCGACCCCCAAATCGACCGACACGGTCAAGGTCCATTACCATGGGACGTTGATCGATGGAACCGTCTTCGACAGCTCCGTCAAACGAGGCGAGCCGGCCACGTTTCCTCTCGATCAAGTCATCACCTGTTGGACTGAAGGCGTTCAACAGATCAAAGTCGGCGGAAAGAGCCGCTTGATCTGCCCGTCGAATCTCGCATACGGAGACCGCGGCTCTCCACCCGTCATTAAACCGGGCGCGACGTTGGTGTTTGAAGTCGAGTTGTTGGAGATCGTTTCCAAATAAGCACGTTCTGCCGCCTCTTCTTGGGAAAAGAGACCATCGCGACGGGCGCCGAGCCTGGCTCTTTTCCCCAGCTGGCGTTCGGAGAAAGGCGGCCCTCTCTCGGCAAAGGAGAGGCCGTCCTGACCTCCGGCCCCTTCGCCTCAACACCTGCGTTCTGGAGCAACCGTGAGCGGGCCGTTTTCTTTTTTCCTTCGGCGGTCGCCGGTTCAGTTCCCTTCACGTCGGCTGATTCTCGGATTGCTCTTTGCCGTCAGCGTCGTCACCTACGTCGATCGAGTCAATATTTCTGTGGCCGCGCGCCAAATGATGCCGGCGCTCGGGTTGACCGATCAACAAATGGGGTTCGTTTTTTCCGCCTTCGTCATCGGGTACGCCCTCTTTCAAATTCCTGGCGGATGGTTGGCGGATCGATGGGGAGCCCGCCTGGTGCTGACCATCGGGCTCCTCTGGTGGTCTTGTTTCACCGCCTTCACCGCGATCGCCGCTGTCTCGTTTCCGGCCGGTATCTTGGGAATCCTCGGCGCGCTGGCGCTGACCCGATTTCTGCTCGGAGTCGGCGAAGGGGTGGCGCTGCCCACGTTCAACCGCGCCATCACGGATTGGCTCCCGGCTCATGAACGCGGCTTCGGTATCGGCATGGCCATCGGGGGAATCGGCGTCGGCTCCGCCATCACTCCGCCGCTGACGGCGTGGATCATGGTGAACTACGGTTGGCAAACCGCCTTTTACCTCTCGGCCGCCCTTGGAATCGGATTGGCCGGTCTATGGTGGATCGTCGTTCGTGACCGTCCGGACGACCATCCGCAGGAGAAAGAAAGACCCATGCTTTCTTCCGGCGGCCATTCCACAAGATCGCCTGTCATTCCATGGGCCGCCTGGCGAAAGACGCCGTCGGTGCGATGGCTTGTCCTGAGTTACACATGTCTGGGGTACGTGGCGTATATCTATCTGTCGTGGTTTTATCTCTATCTGGTGAATGTTCGCGGGTTCAATCTCCTACGGGGCGGTTTGTATGCCGCCGCTCCGTTTCTCGCCATCCTCGTGTTCTGCCCACTGGGAGGATGGATCACAGATCGATTGGCCTTGAAATACGGTGTCACCAAAGGTCGCCGCATCGTCGGCCAGGCAGGAATGGTCTTGGCCGCGCTTTTTATCGCCGGCGGCGCCATCATTGACTCGCCCCATTGGGCCATCGCCAATCTTTCGTTCGGCGCCGGGTGGCTCTATTTCTCGGTCGGAGCCTATTGGTCTTCCACCAGTGATCTCTCAAAAATCCACGCAGGAAGTCTGTCAGGTCTGATGAACATGGGGGCCAACGTCGGAGGAGCCGTCTCCCCCTCCCTCACACCCTGGATCGCCGAACAATGGGGATGGCCCCTCTCACTCTCCGTCGCGGCGCTGATTGCGCTCGCCGGTGGGCTTATGTGGCTAAAGATCGATCCGGAAAAAGGTTTGTACACGTGTGAAAACGCGGCGCGCGGCTAGCCATCGGCCGCAAGGCGCCGGTCTTCGGATACGGGTGGATTGCGCGCTTCTCTGGACCTTTCTACGCTCGATCCGCCTTGCCGCAAAAGCGCCTTCCTTGATACAGTGCCGCTATGACAATGCAGTTCCAAAAAAAAGATCCGCGTCTCACCATCATCACAAAATTTGGAGAGATCGCCGTTCGCCTGTATCCCGACGACGCCCCACGCCACGTCGAAAACTTTCTCAATCTCGCCAGGCTGGGCTTCTTCGACGGCACCACGTTCCACCGCGTTGTACCGGGCTTTTTGCTTCAAGGAGGCGACCCGCTCAGCAAACAGCCGGATCGATCCCTGCACGGCACCGGGGGGCCAGGCTATTTTCTTCCGCCCGAGCCGAATGATCGCCCCCACAAACGCGGCGCCGTCTCCATGGCCAAAATGCCTCGCGAGAGCAACAGCACCAGGGACTTCAATGACAACGGCTCGCAATTCTTCATCTGCCTGGGTGACAATAACGGCCTTGATCGGTGCTACACCGTCTTCGGGGAGGTTTTCCGCGGCCTCGACGTCATCGATCAAATCGCCGCCGTCCCCCGCGACGAGCGGGACAATCCGCTGGAGCCGATCAGGATCACGGTCAAGGTGAAGGAGTAATCACCGGCAACCACCCTTCACCTGCACCCACCGCTTTTCTTTCCAACCAGGAAAGACATCTGCCGACCGGACAGCACGTCGTTTTTCCCTGGCATAGAAAACTCAAACTGCGCGAAGCACGGCCAGTCGAGAAACGGCCGGCCCGCTCTTCGACCGGTCAGAAGAATGCCATGCTGGCGTAGGTGACGGTGGAATTGAACTGATCGGTGATGCCGCGGTCGTAACGAAGCACTTCGCCCTTTTCAGCCTGAATCAGCCGCAAGAGCGAATAGATCGGCGCGAAACCGGTAATGCGGCGCCGATCCTCTTCCTTGAGGAGAAAGTCGGCAAACTCGTCGGCCTTGAGCTCTTCGACCAACTTGAGCATTTCAAGATCCCGCTGCATGGACCGGTGGAACGAAAAATCCGTCGGCGGCTCTTTGTCGCCGTAGCGCAGGCCGAGATGCGCCAGCTCCCCCGCGGCGATCACGCAATAGGGCCGGCCGTCCTCGCGGAGCGTCTCCCGCAGGCTGTCGAGAAACGCTCTCACTCCCTGTTTCAACTCGTGATCAGCCATCTCAAGCGCCGAAAAAGAACAGAGAATCGGCACGATGGTATAGGTCTTCTCACGACCCACGACCTCCTGCAGAAACGGCAATTGAAACTCGATCGAGGACTCCGATTGGTGACACAGATCCTCGTGAAATGAATCGGGCAGGCGATCCCGCAGCCGCGACAGGATCGACTGATCCGCGCGGACCAGACCGACGGGTGTTTCAAAATCCTTGTCCGTTGCGGCAAACAGACGCGTCAGCCCCGCTGAAGCGGTGCCCATGATGACATAGAGATCGGGCCGCAACGCCTCCCGCAACTCTTTGTACGCCCAGGCATAGACCGGTCCGGCTTGCTTCAGATCATAGGTCGGCGTCACCAGCCCCTTGATCGGCTTGCCGGCATGAACAGACGGCCCGCCCCCCGGTCCTTCCTGAGATGAAAAGAATCCCTCGACCTGCTTTCTTAGCTTGATACCGTCGGCTTCATAACCTCGCCCCGCGAACGCAGGCTTCCGACAGGGGGCTTGCCGGTAGGTATCCATGGCGCGCGCCAACGCCGCCTCGGTGCGAGCCCCTTCCAGGAACAGCTTCTCATCCAGTTCGTTCACCAACCGTTCGATCTTGTTCGGCAGAAGAAACTCGCCGAACCGTTTGAGATAGAGCGAGAGAATCTCGGTCAGAGAATGACGGCCGTCGAAATGTTGGATGATGAAAAAATAATTCAGCGGGAGCACCAGCTTTTCTTGGCTCAACCCCGTCGGATCCCACAACACGATGAACGAGTCTTCCCCCTGCTTGATGGGAGAGTACTGAAGATTTCTGAGCACCGGATACTGTTTGGGATCTCTCACGGTTTCAGTGGACATGGCGGCGACATTGTAGAAGATGCAAGGAGAAAGCTGCAATGAGAGCGTCGCCCTTTCAACCTATGGTTAAACGTGACGACGGCAAGAGACACGCCGGTTTCAATTTTTCGTATTATCCCTCCGGAGGGGGTTCCGACTTGACGCGGCGGCTCAGCAACACGAGCGCGCCCACCGTGAGCAGCAACAACCACAGAGTCGGCCGCCCATACGACGCATCGGCATAACCGATCAGATCGGTCAGGCGGCCGATCAAGAGGGACATACGGGCCATCACCGTGTAGCCGAACGCGGCGCCGAAGGCGATCATGAGGAAGAAAATCCCGGTTCGCGCCACCGCCTTGCCCGGCCCCGCGTGCTCGACCGAGAAAAAGAAGTAAAATAGGACGGAAGTGACCCCGATCAGAATAATGATGGTGTTGACCCCACTCGCGGGGTTCAGCAGATTCCACGTGAATACCGCCCCTTCCCCCGGCACAAGCGCGATGAGTGGACGGACCGTATCTTCGACTTGCTTTAAGATGAACGAGGAGATGGTCCGTGGAATCGCCAGTCCCGCCCCCACCCCCACGATAAAGGCAAAGGCGTAGCGGGACAGCCACGACACTTTCGGCGCATAGCGCGCCAGCATC
The DNA here is from genome assembly GCA_020216985.1 of Nitrospira sp. GTDB lineage: Bacteria > Nitrospirota > Nitrospiria > Nitrospirales > Nitrospiraceae > Nitrospira_D. The sequence goes on along the minus strand of JAIWOH010000117.1, from coordinate 3,175 downwards.
AACGTGCCGATGAAGACTGGGATCAGCAACGTCCATTCATGGTTCTCGACGATCGGTTTCCAAATCAGATGTACGAGCACGGTATCGTAGGTCTTGACAATCGTGTACCCGACCGACACGCCGACGTACAGATGCTCGGCCAGTTTAAACAAGGGATTGTCCCGGTACAGAAACGAAAAGATGAACAGGGTCAACCCCGTCGCCACCCAGGCGCCGATGATGGATTCAACCGACATCATCACCCTCGATTACAGCCGCGGCGTAGCGGAAAAACACGCTCGAATGAAGAACGCCTTTCCTGGGGATGCCGATATGCCGCCGCATTCATTGCCGCCTGGTGGCAAAGTAAAACAGATTGCACAGCATCACCAATACGATGATCGCCATGTGGGTCGCCGACTGGGCGTCCATGCCGGCAACAGCCTGTCCCTTGCGGCCGATCAAACTCTCGTACTCCGCAGCCCCGCGCAACCCGCCGATCAAGCCGTTGATCTGCCCGCTTCGCAACAGCGGATAGAGCCCCGGCGCCATCACACCGGTGCAGCCGCCTCCCATTTCGAACTTATACTTGTCCTTCCCGAACACGTACCAGGCCTCGACGCCCGGATTGCCTGCCCCCAGACTCACGGCATAGTCCACATCTCGCAGACTGTTCACCCCCTCGAGCACCGGCAACCCTTTCGTCGGCCTCCCGTGGTAGTCGGTCGGAAAGGTGGTGTAGAGGTTTTGCCCCATATTGATGATCACGGCCGTGCCGCCCGGACTCCAGCCGAGAAACACATAGTCTTTGGTATCTTCTTTTCCCGTCTCGCGGGCGACTTGCGTAATGATCTGATCGGCCAATCCCGTCCCGCTCACCCACAAGGTCATCGCCACGACACGCAGGTTCTTCCGAAACGCATGGTGGAGCAACGCCACGGCTTGCGGATACAGCTCCGGCTTGGAAGAGGGGTCAAAATCCAACGACAGGAGAAACACGGACCCTTCCGGCATCGATTCGATATAGTCATAGACGGCCCGGACTTCCGGAGAAATTTTGATCGGCAGTCCGACCGGATAGAGCAACGGCAGGAGCGTGCAGAGGCCGATGATCAAAAAGATGATCCGCCGGTCGATCTTGAGCATCCGCTCGGCAAGACTCATCGGCCGGTCTCCATAAGACGTGGATTTGATCGCGTCTGATCAGCAAATAACACGTGCCGGCTCGCTTTTCGTCCTTTTTATTCTTTGCCTCCGCCCAGGTACGACCGTTCCACGCCGAAGATGATCTTCAACGACAGGGCCACGGCTCCCAAACTCACGCCGATCAAAATGGCCCGCCGCACCGAGGCATTGAGGACATTCAAAATCCATTGCGAGACGTCCCCGCTTACGGGAAGGACATACTCGCCCAACGGCACCCGTCCCATCATCACGATCACCGCCGCAATGAGCAAGACGGCAGCTTCACGGCTACGGGCGCGGAACGACCGATAGGCCGCGGACGCGATGAAGAAGGCCAGTATCGCGAACATGGTCCCTTGCAGCGGCACCATCATGTAGTTGTACACCCATCCGAATGGCGTGAGGACCCCGTCGAGACTTTCCTTGCCATCGGCCCAAAGCCCGGCCACGATCGTGCCCGCCATCCCCGCGTACAAGACGAGACTGTAGCCCCAGCCCGCTTCCCGCCGGCGGATTTTGACGGCATGTTGATGGAAGAGACTGCTCACCCCCAACACCAGCGCAAAGCCGCCGATGATCTGAAGCCACTTGGTCACCGAGGTGAGCAGTTCCTCCGAGGCCGGATGGGGCACATAGTACTGGCCCGCCATCGTGAGCCCGGCGATCAACGTGATCAAGAGCGGCAACTGTCGGCGCAGGAAGATCATTTCACATCCCTAAAGACGTCCAACAACCAGCGGGGCCATTCGGCTTCCGTCGCGACACCAATCGTAGCCAGCACGGTGCCAACGATCAGAACACCGAGGATCAACGCCTTGCCGACATCCTGGCCGCGCAACGTGCCGACCTGAACCGGCTCTCGCGAGAGGTAGGCGCTGGCGGCATAGAGTTCCTCCCCGATCAACGTATAGTCGCAGGTCGTGACAAAAAACGGCAGTTGGTGATCGGAATCGGTCCCGGCAATCTGGATCGCGCCCGTGCTCGCACCAGTTTCGGTCAGCAAAAGCGACTCGGCGAAGTACGAGCCCATGAAAAAATTGGCCGCCGGCCTCTTGCGCAACATGATGCCGTCCACCGCCGCCGTGTAGCTGAATTGATCCGACGTGATGAAAAAATTCGAGTCTTCCTTGTAGAGATCCGGTTTCCCCGCTTCCAGATAGGCCTGCTTCGTAATCTCCTGACAGACGGCCATCGTAATCGGCTCGCGATGGGGCACCATTAATTCCGTCTCGTAGGCGGCAGCCCGTTTGGCCACCCGTCCTAAAATCACCGCCGCCGCGATCGTCGAGGGATCGCTCATGTCATGGGCGCCGGTCAAATAGAGAACCGGCTTGCCCAACTCCGTCGCCCGGCCGATCGCTTCATCGACGGCATCCAGGCCGGGAATGCGCCGCAGGAACATCTCCCGCTTCTTGGCCAGGCCGATGGAGACAAACACAATCCCACCGAACAGGACAGCGAGGAACAGGTTGTTGATCTGATTCCAGTTGATCCAATTGGGCTCCGGCACGGCGGAGACGACGCGGCTCACGACCCGTTGTTCACCGAACACCACCGCCACCGCCACGGCATAGGTCGTCCCGTTCTTGAGTTCAACAGCCTTGCCGTTTTTGATGACCACGAGATGATGATCATCTCCCGCCGGCTTGGTCCACCAGGGCCGCTTGGTCTCTCGCACATAGTGCGTGTTCGCGGGAAACTCGGCAACGACCGCGAGGCTGGAGGTGTCTATGTTATCCGCTGCCTCTCCCAGCAATACTTGGTACCGAACCTCGCTCGAATCATAAGACGCAGGCGGCCAGACAACCGTGAGACTGCCTCCTCCGTCGCTCGGCGTGTCGAAGACATGAATCGTATCCGGCGCCGTCAACCCCACCGGAGCTGCCGCCCACAGCGATCCAGCCGGTCCGATCGCTCCGATCGTTCCGATCGCCCAGCAGGCCGCGATCCCGATCACCGCCGCCGTGATTCCAAACCGCCGCCTCACGTTTCTAGGCCCCCTCGATCACTT
>JAIWOH010000112.1 GCA_020216985.1 Nitrospira sp. | reverse complement strand
GGGTCTTATCGTGCAACGTGTGGTGGGATGATGGATTGGGCGTCTTGGCGATAGTGGCGCCCATTCTGCGTTTTGCTGCGTCTTGTGCGTGGAGCGATGGGGGGCGGTCCTGTTGACGCTGAACCGATTCTAGAGACGTTCGCACGCTCCGGAGGCCCTCCATACGGCAGGACCTTGAGCCAGGTGCTCGCCTCGTTTCGTATAAGTCTTCGGGATGGTATCCAGCACATTGACGATCGAGTGATTCCAGCGGCATTGTCCAGCGGCGATAGGTTGCTCCTCGACCACGTGATCTAGCCCCCCAGAGGATCATCAACCACCGTGGTGCAGCGCCAGGGCTTCAGACCCCGCGTCCGCAGGTCCCGCAACACTGCTCCCCACGACTCCTGGGATTCCGGCCCCCCGGTCCGTTCTCTGCGACCACGACCACCTTCTGGCCATACATGAGCGCTTCCAATCCTCTCAAGGAGCGCCGCCTTTCCAGCTTCCACATGGAACATGGTCCCTCGGCTCATATGTTGACGACTTTCGGATCATCGAGCCGCCGCCGCTTCCACCGACACACTCGCTCTGTCTCTGGATATCGAGCTGTCAGAGTGAGGCCGGCACAACAACACCGCTCACCCAAAGAGGCTTGGAGCATCAGCGAGAAATCAGAACAATCTCTTCTTTTCATGATGCCCCATACATATCCAGGCTTAGAGGTATGCCACGGCCAGCCAACATGCCCCTTGTGGCATTCGCGCAAGAAGAGCACAGAAAAAGAGGGGCGGCTCGGGAGGGCAGCCCGCTGCTCCCCCTCCCAAACTCGCCCCGCTGATTTTTGGACCCCACTGCGGACGGTGGGCCCTACGAGCCCGACGCATAGCCGAGCAATCACAAGGCACCACAGAGGGGAGCTTACCTGGCGGCCACCACGCGGCGCGTCACGCCAAACCCCAACAGCCCCGCAGCCAGCATCGCCAGTGCCGATGGTTCTGGCACACTCCCGCTCTGGCCACCACCGGAGCCACCCTGCGAAATGGGATCGACCCAATTCTGCCGAGCTCCCCAATCACCCAGTCCCGTCCAAGAATAGTGAGCGAAGTTCGCGACAATTTGCAAATAGCGGCCGCTGGTTGGGGTAAAGGACAAGGTGAAATAAGTGCCATATGCCCCACCAAATGGTGGATTGAGCGTTGCCACCGGCGTCAGGAAGGTCCAGGTATGACCGATCGGGTTATCAGACAAGAAGGCTCGCACGTAGCCTCCCGACAGAACCGGACTTGACGGAGACGCGACAATTTGAACCATCGACAGGGTCTGCGTCGTCCCCATGTCGGCCTGGACCCAATGGGCCCCTTGGCTTCCCGCATTCCAATAGCCGCCATTAAACACCGATTGGGCACTGGAGCCATGGTACCAGGTCCCATAGTTGGCACTCTGACTATAGGCAGAGGCCGGCAAGTCCGCCGCAAACGGCGAGATGATCGGAGCAGCCCACACTGATGGCCCACTGCCTATTCCCGCCACAAGCATGAGCGCCGCCACTTTCCTTGCCAGTAGCCCCGGCGTTCGCCCCACTCTTCTCTTCAACAAGCGCCTTCCCTCCACTCGCATCATTGCCATTCCTCCTTTTCAGAACGGTACTCCCACGCCGAGGAGCCCTTCGTTGCTGAGCATTTTGCAGAAGTCGTGCCACTACGATCGGAGTTAAAAACGTGTTTGTTCATCAACGAGTTAGTTATCGTATCTCCAGCCCACCGTGGGAAAGATTGTAAAAAGATTTAACGCGACGACAGCCGGGAGGAATTCGCTCCCTTAGCGCCTCCCTTAAGAACACGGGAGCACACAGATGACTGCGCTTGATTCCAATCGGTTGCCCCTGGTTGTGCTCCGTTGGGTGAGCCACCACCCTTCAGCATCTCCGCTCTCTTGCAGAGCTAAGCCTCTGTCAAAATGTTTAACAATGTGATGGGCCACTTTACAGGGAAGACGCTCTCAATTCTGAGACACTGAGGCACTGTTTAGAACCTATCCCCAAATCGATGTTTGAGGAGTTCGAGCATCGGTTTTCAATTTTGAGATAGGTTCTCATCTCAATCCCTGCGCCATTTCAAGCACGCTTGAATTCACAGACGAGGTTTCAGACTTCTTCGCAGTCCTTGCATCAATAATAATCCTGTCGAGAAGTTTTCTTGTTTCATCATCTATCGCCAGATACCCTTTTCACATCATTTCACGGAGCTTCACATCGAACATACGCGTTTCATGCACCTTCGTATCGTACCTTCTCAAACCTCTGCCCGATCCCCGAATATTCAAGCTTATAAAAACGGACGGCGTCTTCCAGTTCTTGCCTCGCTATTCCGGTGAACATGAGGCGCGTCAGCCTTCCTTAAAATAGAGGCTCAACACAGATTCGTGTGGATAAATGAGAGGGAGTTTGACTCTCCAACCCAGCATCCAGCCTGAGGTTTGGCCTGGTCGGCGACGCCTCGAATCTTGTCCGGAAGATGTGGCACACTTCTAGCGGCGTTCGGCCAGGAGGAACCATGAAGCATATCCAGACGCTCTCCGCGTTGTTTTCCTTTCCGGGGTTCCGAGCCCGCAGCTGGCTGCAAGGGGTCTTTGGCGATCCCCACGCCCGACTGGTTGTCTTGGTCCGGCGAAAAAAACGGCCGTGTGCTCCGGCTGTGGGACGCGACACCGCACCTTCTACGACTGCACGACACGCCTGGTGCGGGATACGGATGCCGCCGGCTGGCGGATCTACGTGGCGTTTGAGCAACGGCGAGTGGCCTGCTCGCGCTGTCAGGGGGTGAAAGTGGAGCGGCTGCATTGGTTGGCGCAGAATCCGCGCTATACGCACCGGTTCGCCCAGCACGTCGGGACCTTGTGTCGGGATATGTCGAACAAGGCCGTGGCCCAGTTGCTGCGCCTGCATGAGCACACGGTCAAGGACCTGGACACCCAGTATATGCGGGCTTGGCTGGCCAAGACGCCGCAGCCGGCCCCGCAGGTCATCGGCGTGGATGAACTGTCGATCAAGAAGGGCCATACGTATCGCATCGTGGTCAGCGACCTGGAGCGCGGGCGCCCGATCTGGGTCGGCGGGACGGGCCGGACCGAAGCCGATCTGGATCGGTTCTTTCTCGACTTGGGCCCGAAGAAGACGGCCCGAATTCGGTTGGTGGTGATGGACATGTGGAAGGCCTTCCGCCACTCGGTGCAGGCCCATGCGCCGCAGGCCCAGATTCTGTTCGACAAGTTCCACATTCTGCGTCATCTGGCCGACGCCATGGATCAGGTCCGCCGCGCCGAGTACAAGCGCGTGGCGGCGAAGGACCGCGCCTTCATCAAGGGCCAGCGGTACACCCTGCTCTCCCATCGGGCCAATCTCACGCTGGCCGGCCGCCGATCGCTCCAGAAGCTGCTGCGGGCCAACAAGCGCTTGGCCACCGCCTACCTGCTCAAGGAGGAGTTCGGGCAACTCTGGGCCTATCGCCGCGAAGGCGGGGCCCGCCAGTTCTTCACCCGCTGGCAGGAGCAGCTCAAATGGCAACGGCTCCGGCCCTTCGAGAAGTTTGCTGCCCTGATCGAACGGCACTGGGAGGGCATCGCGGCGTATTGCACACCCCGCAACAAGGTCAAGCTCGGGTTCGTCGAAGGACTCAATAACAAGATCCGGGTGATTCAACGGCGCACCTATGGCTATCGGGATGAGAAGTATCTCCGCCTCAAGATTCTCACGGCCTTTTTGCCTAAGAAATGAGCAGCATTTATCCACACGAATCTGCGTTGAGCCAAAATAGAACATATTTCCTCCATTGGAACGTCTCTGTTCTTTCCATCCCGATAGGCCTTAAGTCTTGCGCCGCTTCTTCCGCTCATCTGTCATCAAGCTTTTTAGCTGGCTCATCCAGGCTCTTGATCAGAGACTCAACCAAGATAAACCGATCCTCTGGCTTCAGTTTCATTGCCTCGGCTAACAGATCTTGCGTGCTCACACAAATCTCATCTGAATGAAGAATTAACGGGGTCGGTTCTCCTCTGAGTCGAGAATCAGGAGTGCACTCTCTCGATCAGAACAGAAGGCACCTCTATCATCAGCACGACGGCGGAGCGATGCTTCGATCTTGGCCGTCGTTGCATTGCCTGCTCACCCCCCAATCACTTTGGGCGGGTGACCGAAGAGAAAACTACGTTGATGAAAATCAGTATCCGTCGTCACGGTGGCACGCCCCTGCTGTGCGGATATTGCCAAGCAACGACACGGTCGTCTCCTACGACCCGACTTCACGGACGTGCTCGGAGTCAGGAAATTTCTTTGGCAAAGCTTGAACCAGACGATGGGAAAGATTCTGATCGAAGAGCAGTTTCACGACGGGAGGATCGACGCCAGCTTCCGTTCCTAGCCAGCCACAAACGCCAAGCAGGCACGAATGTCTTCACGGGTAAGGTCGAAGAGGTCTTTGAGCATGTCCTCTTCACTCATCCCGGAGGAAAGGTACTCCAATACGTCATACACGGTCATGCGGAGACCACGGATGCAGGGCTTGCCACCGCGCTTCTCAGGATCAGTAATGCGGCTCTTCCAATCCATATCGTGCAGGTGCTTGGGAATTCGCAACGATCAAGGCTGCCATCGGAAATCGGCAAGCGTCGTCGCTCATCCTTCATCACAGAAATCGCCACTGCATGCAGGCGAAATGATTCCAAATCGTCAGCCCCTGATTTTCACAGCCCACAGGGTTGCCTTGACAAGCATCTCGGCCCTTTGTTACGTTGGCGAAAATCTCAATCTCTTTGCCAACTTCGGAGTTTTCATGCAGGTGAAAATCAATGGAAAAATCGAGGATGTGTCGGGCGGAACCCTCCTTGATTTGCTCAAAAGCAAGCAGATCGAACCGCAGATGGTCGCGGTCGAGGTAAACGACAAAGTCGTGGATCGCGAACGCCTGGCGACGACTCCCGTCTCCGATGGAGATCAGATCGAGTTCTTGTTCTACATGGGAGGCGGTCGATGATCTCCAGTCTTCACAAAGACATCACCGAGCTGATCGGTCGGACTCCGCTTGTTCGGCTGAACAGACCCTCGAAGCCCGACTCCGCGACGGTCTACGGCAAGGTGGAATTTTTCAACCCCGCCGGCAGCGTCAAGGATCGGATCTGCCTCAACATGATCAACGAGGCGGAGCGCCAAGGGAAGCTCAAACCAGGCGGGACGATCATCGAGCCGACCAGCGGCAACACCGGCATCGGGCTCGCTATGATCGCGGCGGTTCGCGGCTACAAGCTGATCCTCGTTATGCCGGAAAGCATGAGCATGGAGCGGGCCAGCCTGCTGTCATCCTACGGCGCCCAGCTTGTGTTGACGCCGGCGTGGGAAGGCATGAAAGGGTCCATCAAAGAAGCGGAGAGTATCTTGGCCCAGAATCCGTCGTATTTTATGCCGGATCAGTTTTCAAACCCGGCCAACCCGGCGATGCATCGCATGACCACGGCGGTGGAAATTTGGGATGCGTTGGACGGGAAGATCGACGCCTTCGTCGCCGCCGTCGGAACGGGCGGAACGATTACCGGATGCGGTGAAGTGTTCAAAGAAAAAAACCCGAACATCCAGGTCATCGCCGTGGAGCCGGCCACTTCCCCTGTGTTGTCAGGGGGAGATCCCGGCCCGCACAAAATTCAAGGAATCGGCGCCGGTTTTATTCCCAAGGTGCTGAACCGTAAGATCCTGGACCGCGTCATCACGGTCACCGACGACGAAGCCTATCAAACGGCCAAGCTGCTGGCAAAGAAGGAAGGCCTCCTGGTCGGCATTTCGGCCGGCGCCAACGTCTTTGCCGCCCAGAAGGTCGCCGACGAATTGGGGCCGGGTAAAAACGTGGTGACCATTCTCTGCGACACGGGCGAACGGTACATCAGCATCGAGAAATACTTTAATATTTAGCCGGCCGCGTCCGGCACTCCCGCGGATCTGAGCCTTGAACGTCAAGGGCACACCGCGGTTCAGCGAAGACAGGCCATTGCATGGATTTCACCGAAGAGCAGATCAATCGCTATAGCCGGCACATCCTGTTGCCGGAGGTCGGCGGGAAAGGGCAAAAGAAAATCGCCAAGGCCAGGGTCTTGCTCGTCGGCGCGGGAGGATTGGGGTCTCCGGCCGCCCTCTACCTGGCCGCCGCCGGAATCGGCCGGATCGGGCTGATCGACAGCGATGTCGTCGACTTGACCAACCTTCAACGCCAAATTCTCCATCACACGCCGGACGTGGGTCGCCCCAAGGTCCTGTCGGGAAAAGAAAAGATCCTGGCGTTGAATCCCGACGTCGCCGTCTCGACCTATGAAGAACGGCTGACGGCGGGAAATGCCTTGAAGATCTTCGAGGATTACGACGTCATCATCGACGGCGTCGACAATTTCACGGCCAAGTTTCTGATCAACGATGCCTGTTTCTTCGCCGGCAAACCGCTGGTCCACGGAGGCATTCTGCGGTTCGACGGGCGAGTGGCGACGATCGTTCCCAAACAATCGGCCTGTTACCGCTGCGTATTCAAGGCGCCGCCACCGCCCGGTCTGGTGGCGTCGTGTCAGGAAGCTGGCGTCATCGGCGTGTTGGCCGGCATCATCGGCACGATCCAGGCGACGGAGGCCTTGAAACTCATCCTGGGAATCGGACGGCCGTTGACCAACCGCCTGCTCGATTTCGACGCGAGAAAAACGCAGTTTAGGGAAATCAAGGTCCGCCGCAATCCCGATTGCGCCTTGTGCGGCGAGCATCCTACAATCACCCAGTTGTTCGACGACGGAGATCCCTATGCCGGCTGCGCGGTGCGTCCGTAACGGCCGATTGCCGAAGGTGGTGCAACCATGAGCAAGATGAAAGCGTTGGTCTGCCGGGAATGTGGAAAAGAGTACCCCACCAAGGCGATCCACGTCTGCGAGATGTGCTTCGGTCCCCTCGAAGTGAAATACAACTACGACGAGATCAAGAAGGTCGTCTCCCGCAAGACCATCGAGAACGGCCCCCACAGCATGTGGCGGTATCTCGATCTGCTGCCGGTGGAAGGAGCAAACCTCGTCGGCTCTCACGCAGGATTCACCCCTCTGGTGCGGGCCAAGAATCTCGGCGCCTACCTGGGATTGGATGAGCTCTACATCAAGAACGACACGGTCAATCATCCGACCCTCTCCTTCAAAGACCGTGTGGTCGCGGTGGCCTTGACCCGCGCCCGCGAGCTGGGTTTCGAAACCGTCGCTTGCGCGTCGACCGGCAATCTGGCCAATTCGGTCGCGGCGCACGCGGCATCGGCCAATCTCCGATGTTACGTGTTCATCCCCGGCGACCTTGAGGCAGCCAAGGTGCTCGGCAACTTGATTTATCGGCCTCACGTCGTCGAAGTGGAAGGCAATTACGACGACGTGAACCGACTGTGCAGCGAGATCGCCGGCGAACACGGATGGGCCTTCGTGAATATCAACATCCGTCCCTACTACGCCGAAGGATCCAAGACGCTGGCCTTTGAAACCGTGGAACAGCTCGGATGGAGGACGCCGGATCAGGTCGTCGTGCCGATGGCGTCCGGATCGCTGCTGACGAAAATCTGGAAGGGCTTGCACGAAATGAAGCACGTGGGCCTCATCGACGAGGTTCGCACCAAGATCAATGGAGCCCAGGCCGAAGGCTGCTCTCCGATCGCCACGGCGTTCAAGGCGGGTCGCGACTTCTTCAAACCGGTGAAACCCAAGACCATCGCCAAGTCCCTGGCCATCGGCAACCCGGCGGACGGCTATTATGCCCTCAAAGCCACGGCCGAGAGCAGGGGCGCCATGGACATGGTCACCGACGACGAGGTGGTGGAAGGGATCCAACTGCTGGCCCAGACCGAAGGGATCTTTGCGGAAACGGCCGGCGGCGTCACGATCGGGGTTCTGAAAAAACTCGCCAAGCAAGGGATCATCGGCAAGAAAGACGTGACGGTCGCCTATATTACCGGCAACGGGCTCAAGACGCAGGAAGCGGTCATCGACGCCGTCGGCCGGCCGACCCGTATTCAGCCGAGCCTGGTGGCCTTCGAGAAAACCTTTCAACTGAGAAAAACCGACGGTGAGAACCCATGATTAAAGTCCGTATTCCGACTCCGCTGAGACCCTTAACGAAAAACCAAGGCGAAATCGACATTGCCGCCGCTTCCATCGAAGATCTGGTCAATAATCTGGAATCCGCCTACCCGGGCATCAAAGCGCGCCTCTGCGACGACACCGGGGAATTGCGACGATTCGTCAACATCTACGTCAACGAAGAAGACATCCGTTTTCTCAAGGGCAAGAACACCGCCTTGAAAACCGGCGACGAAGTCTCCATCGTACCGGCCATCGCGGGAGGATAGCCATGACCAGCCTGAGATTCCACATCCGCTTTCCGGAGGACAAGATCAAGGAGCCGATCATCTATCAAATCGGGCACGAATACGACGTCGTGACGAATGTCCGCCGCGCCGACGTGCGCGAGACGACCGGCTGGATGGATTTGGAGTTAAGCGGCGACGTCGCCGAAATCGAGCGCGCCGTCGCCGGCCTACGAAACAAAGGCGTCATCGTCGATCCGATCGAATTGAACGTCGTGGAATAAACGGAAAACGTGACTCCGCGCATAGAAACCATCGGCTGGAACGAAAACGATCCACCCAATCAAAACCATGCAACTGACTGAATCAGAAATTCAACGGTACAGCCGTCATATCATTCTCCAGGATGTCGGGGGTAAGGGGCAGCTCAAGCTCAAACGCGCCAAGGTGCTGCTGATCGGCGCGGGAGGGCTAGGATCTCCCGCCGGTCTCTACCTCGCAGCCGCCGGCATCGGGACCATCGGCCTTGTGGACGGCGACGTCGTGGACCTGTCGAATTTGCAACGGCAGATCATGCACTCGACCGCGACCGTCGGGCAGCCCAAAGTCGAGTCCGGCAAGAAGACGCTGTCGGCCATCAACTCGGAGATCACCATCAACGCCTACCACCAACTGGTGGATGCCGACAACATTCTTCCTCTCATCTCGCACTATGATGTGGTGCTCGACGGTTCCGACAACTTCTCGACCCGGTTCCTGGTCAATGACGCCTGTTTCTTCGCCAAGAAAACCCTGATCTCGGCCAGTATGTTTCGATTTGAAGGTCAGTTGACTACGATCAAACCTCATCAAGGATACCCCTGCTACCGATGCCTCTATCCGGAACCGCCTCCTGCCGGATTGGTCCCCAATTGTCAGGAGGCCGGCGTGTTGGGCGTCTTGGCGGGAACGATGGGCATTTTGCAGGCCTCTGAAGCGATCAAGGAGATTCTTGGCATCGGTGAAACCCTGGCCGACAAACTGTTGATCTATGACGCCCTTGAGATGAAGTTCCGCAAAGTCGGCCGCCCCAAAGACCCGGCGTGCCCTCTCTGCGGGCCGAACCCGACGATCAAAGATCTCCGCATGGATTACACCGTGACCTGCACCATTTGATCCCTCTCGAAACATACTGTGAAGCGAATATCGAAAGCAGAGAGCAGCTCGACGTGACGGAACTGGTTATCCCTCGGCATATTCTCGATGACATGGTCGCTCACGCGAAGGAACTCGCGCCTCACGAGTGTTGCGGACTCCTGGCCGGAACCAATGGTATGGTCAGCCGAGCCTACCGTATCACGAACATCGTCGCCGTGGAGGGGGCGCAGCATCTCTCTTCGTTCGATACCGCCAAAGCCGCTCATTTGGAACGGCTCACGCCGGCGGAACGAGCGGAAATCGCGTTCGTCATGGACATGCAGGACTTCTCCGCCGCCAAGAAAGACATGCGTCAGCGCGGGCTCGATCTGCTGGTCGTCTATCACTCACACCCGCACGATCCTGCCCGTCCCTCCGTGACCGATATCAAGATCGCCACCGATTATGAAGAGATTTGGCCCAAGATCAACCTGCCGGTTCCTTCCTATCTGTTAATTTCCCTCATGAACGCCGAGCCGGACGTCAGAAAC
>JAIWOH010000111.1 GCA_020216985.1 Nitrospira sp. | reverse complement strand
TATTGGATCAAATCCGGGCAGGTGTCTCCCGCTCATTTCACAATCAGGTAGCCTGGGTTTTTGCAGTTTTCTTCTCCGCCGTCGAGTGCGATAATGGCGGCGCCGCTTGTCACGGCAATCACTAACGACGAGAAGTCTGATGCGGACGATTCTTCTCACTTTCTTGTTCATTGCAGTTCTGATCGGTCACGCCCTTGCCGTCGAAAAGAGCTACTATAGCCCCGTCATTCATATCGATGTGGAGAATCACCGCATTTTAATTTCGCAACTCGGAGGCGTGTTCTACATCGACGTCCCCGAGGCCGCTCGGCCCCACATGGAGAAGCTGCCGATTTCCGGACTGGTGGATTTCGTGGTCGAAATACAAGGCGAGAACGAAATGCCGGTACTCAAATCATGGAAGGTCAAGTCCGGCGAATCGACCTGCATGCACTTTAACGGAAAAGAGTGCCGGGACAAATAACGTCACGGCCGAGGCTACTCCCCGCTGCCCGCCATGTCGTCGATGAGGGGGCGGTTGATGTCGGTGCAGCCGGGGCAGATCCGGTCCAGCAGCCCTTCGAAATCCGTGACGAAGTTTTTTGCGTCCGTCAGCCCTTCGCCGACCACCTGCGCGTAACAAGTCTCGCAGAGCATCATAAGGCCTCGCGAGACGCCGACCGTTTTTCTCCCCGCGCTGCCCGTCATGCCGCTAGACCGATCCCTTCTGAAGGGCCGTGAAAAAATCTTCTCGTTCGAGATCGATCCCGCAACGCGGACACTCGTAAGGCCGACTTTCGTCCGGTAGGCTCAACGGCGTGCGATCGACGCGTCCATGACATACGTGATAGAAACGGCCCCTCGCGTGCTCGTCGTCGAGAGGATCGCTTTCATAAATGAGCACCATGACCTCTTCCTTCTCATCGAAGGGCATGAGTATACCGATCTCCTCTTCCCGGCGGCAACCGCTTGGGTAGCGTAGGCCTCATACCTGGAACTGCGCCTCATACAGACCGGCATAAACCCCGCCTCGACTCAGCAACTCGTCGTGCCGACCGTCCTCGACCAATCGACCGCCGTCGATCACAAGGATCCGATCGACGTCGTGAAGCGTGGACAACCGATGGGCGATGATGAACGTGGTGCGTCCTTTGGTCAGTTCGGTCAAGGCTTCGCGGATTTGCACTTCGGTTTCCGTGTCGATATTGGAGGTCGCTTCGTCGAAAATGACGATGGGCGGATCTTTTAAGAGGACTCTCGCGATGGAGACCCGCTGCTTTTGGCCGACCGACAGTTTGACGCCCCGTTCTCCGATCCACGTGTCGTATCCCTCCGGCAGTTTCATGATGAAGTCATGTGCTCGCGCAGCCTTGGCGGCGGCTTGCAGACGATCCGGATGGGCCTCAAGATCTCCATAGAGCAGATTCTCCCGCACCGTTCCATTGAACAAAAACGGCTCTTGTTGGACAAAGCCGATCTGCCGCCGGAGGTATGAGACCGGCAGATCGCGAATGTCCAGACCGTCGACCATGATCGATCCGCTTTTGACGTCGTAAAACCGCATCAACAGTTTGAGAATCGTGCTCTTCCCCGCTCCGCTCGGCCCCACCAGCGCCACCCGCTCCCCGGCGGGGACGAACAGCGACAGATCTCTCAACGCCGGAACATCGGGACGATAATGAAACAGGACGGACTCAAAGCGAACGTCGCCGCGCACGCGACGCGCGGGAGCGTGGACACCGGGACGATCCGCCACCTCCGGCACGGCATCCAGCGCTTCAAAGACCCGCTCGCTCGCGGCCAGCGCGTGTTGCAACATATGGTTGACCGAATGAATCTGATTGATCGGCACGTAAAACAGCGCGAGATAGGACAGAAACATCACTAATTCTCCGATCGTCAGGCGGCCTTCCGTCACCTCGCCGGCCCCGTACCAGAGAATAAGCACCGTGCCAAGCGAGCCCAGGAAAATCATCCCTGGAGAATAGACCGACCACAGCACCATGGCTTTCAGATTGGCGTCGCTATAGGCATTGCTCAATCGGTCGAATCGGCGCTGCTCATAGTCCTGCCGCATAAATCCCATGGTTTCCCGGATTCCCGACAGAGCATCCTGCAAATAGGCGCTCAGATCGGCGGCCTGTTTTCTGATCTGCCGATAATAGCCGTGCACTTTCGAGGTAAACCAACCGGCCGAAAGCACCAAAAGGGGAATCGGCGCCAGGGCCAACACCGCCAGTTTCCAATTCAACGTGAACAGCATGACCGTAATGCCAATCAAGGTCAGTGCGGCGGTGATCGCGCCCTCGATCCCGTCAATGAAAATTCTCTCCATGTGCTCGGTATCGTTGATCACGCGAGACATGATCTCGCCGGTCGAGCGGTTCTCGAAATAATTCAGCGACAGCCGCTGCAGCGCTGCAAAGACGTGGCTGCGCAACCCGTGCACCACCGTCTGCTCCAATCGATTGTTCAGCCTGATGCGGAGCGACGCGAACAGGTTTTTCAGCGCATAGGCGCCGACCAACAGTCCGAGCGCCGTGGGCAGCAACTCCGTTCGCTTGGTCTGAATGACGTCGTCGATGACGATCTTGATCGCCCAGGGAGGCACCAACTCCATGACCGTAGCGCAAACGGCGCAGAGCAGAGTCGCTCCCGCCAACGCGCGGTGCGGCCGAAGATAGCCCAACACTCGAACAAGAGAAGTCACGACCGGTTCAAAGAAGGAAGAATCAAACCACGCTGGCCGGTTGTTTCTGCCAGTATTGCTGAAATTCTTCGAGCTGGGTCAGGGTGGACAGGTCCGTCATCCGATCCAGAAACACCTTGCCGATCAAATGATCCAATTCATGTTGAATGCAGACGGCAAAAAGCCCGCTTGCCTCGAAATCAAGCGGTTTTCCCTTTCGATCCAACGCGTTCACCCGAACCAGGGATGGTCGCGTCACCTTGCCTCTCAAGCCGTCGACGCTGAGGCACCCCTCCCAATTTTCCACTTGCTCCGGACCGTAATACACGATCGACGGATTGATGAGCACCGTCTCGGGGAATCCGTCTTCCCCTTTGCAGCCCATCACGACCAACTGGATCGACCGAAAGACCTGCGGCGCGGCCAGACCGATTCCTGGTTCCTCGTACATGGTTTCAAACATGTCGTCGATCAGCCGCTGGATCTCGCGCGACTTAATCTCTCTGGGATCGACGGGGGCGGCGATTTTTCTCAAAATCGGATTGCCCAGCTTCGCGATTTTCAACATAGCGTTTCGTCGTTACGACTCAGAAGGTTACGGCCCGACATCGAACTCATTAAAATTATTCCTAACACAGGTCTCTTTCGCCCTGCAACTGCGTGCCGGCTGGGCTATGATCGGCGCCTGGGTCGCTGGGGTTCCGGGAACTCAAACGTTTCCTTGTTCGCTTCCCACCAGTCGATCCACTCACTCGCCCATGCCGCTCGATCCTGCTTCGACGAGGTATCCCAGTCATGAAACTCGGTCTCATGGCGAGTCAAAATCCACAGCGACTGCACGGCCGACAGAGCGACAAACCGTTCCTCATCAGTCACGAGATCGATCAAGAGGGGAACAACCGACTTATGCCGTATGTACCGGGCCTCAAACGCGGCGGCCTTACGGACCGACGGATTCAGGTCCTTGGCCATCGCCTCGATCGCCTCGACCGCCTGCGAGGGGTCGAGACGGACGGCGACCTTCAAGGCATGGGTCCGAACGCGCGGCACTTCCTCAGATCGCCTCGCCGTCTCGACGAGCGCCGGCACTGCGGACACGCCTTTGATCATGGAAATGGTTTCGATGGCGTTATAGCGAATCCTGGGGCTCGGCATCGAGAGCGCCTTGATCAAGACCGGCACCGAGGGCTCTCCCAGATGCACGAACTCGCCCATGGCCCAAAACTCTTGCTTGCCTTCCAGCAACGGCAGCAGCGCCTCCGCTCGTTGCAGCTCCTCCGGACTGAGCGGCTCGGTGTTGGGAGGAATCGACACGTCCGGCGCGTCCTGACCGGCCGGAGGGACCTCATAGGGCAGTTGCGCAAGCCAAACCTGCCCAGACCAGGCAAACGAGCCACACCATTCAATAACAAGTCCGGTGACAAGAACGGCCGCGAGAAAGACCGCTCGTCCGCCGACATGATAGCTATTCACAATGGCCCGCTCCTTTCCACCATTCATCGACCCCGCTTATGCCGCCGACGAATCGTTATCGTCTCCGTTATCAAGACCGCGCCCGTGCACGATTTGATATAAAACCGGCAGCACGACTAAAATCAAGACCGACGCCGTCAGCATGCCACCGACCACCACTCGCGCGAGCGGCTGCTGGGCCTGGGCTCCCACGCCCGTCGCCAAGGAGGCGGGCAGCAACCCGATCGCCGCGGCAAGCGTTGCCATGAGAATGGGACGCATTTGCGTATCGGCGCCGCGCAAGACGGCCTCTCTCACATCGAGCCCTTCCCGCCGCAACTCTTCAATGCGCGACACCAACAAGACGCCGCCCAAAATCGCCACGCCCAACGTGGAAATGATACCGACCGCGGCGGAAATGCTGAAATTCGTATGAGTGGCCACGAGCGCTAACACGCCCCCGATCAAAGCAAACGGAACCGAAACCAGCACCAGCAACGCATTTTTCACCGAGCCGAACGCCATGTACAGCAGAACGAACACGACCGCCAAACTGACGGGAACGATTTTAGCCAGTCTCGTCTGTTCGTCCTTGAGCTGATCATACTGTCCGGCCCACTCCATACGATAGCGCTCGGGCAGCTTGACGTGCGTCGAGAGCCGCTGCTGCGCTTCCTCCACCGTGCTCTGCAGATCACGGCCGCGGACACTGAACTTGACGGGGATATAGCGCTTATTGTTCTCTCTATAAATAACGAACGCGCCGGTTTGCATCGTAACGTTCGCCACCTGTTTAAGCGGGATCTGAGTCCCCTGCATCGTACTGACCAGAATATTGCCGATCGCTTCCACGTCCCGCCGATATTCCGGAAGAAACCGGACCACCAGGTCAAACAAACGTTCCCCTTCATACACCTGTGTGACGGCCTGGCCGCCGATCGCGCCCTGCACGATGGCGTTCACGTCCGATACCCGTAATCCATAACGTGCAATGGCTTCCCGATCCACCGCGATCAACAAATTTGGTTGACCCAAGAGACGGAAGATCCCCAAATCCTTCACGCCGTGGACGTTTCGCATGACGGCTTCGATCTCCTGGGCCTTGGCTTCCAACGTCTTCAAATCCGGCCCGAAGAGCTTGATCGAGTTTTCGCCTTTCACGCCGGACATGGCTTCTTCCACATTGTCTTGAATGGCCTGCGAAAAATTAAAGACCACTCCCGGTATAGCCCTGAGCCGTCCTTCAATTTCCTTAATCAACCCCTCTTTCGTCAGTCCCGACCGCCATTGCGTCCGGGGCGTGAGGTTGGCCAGGAACTCGGCGCTGAAAAATCCCGTCGGATCGGTGCCGTCGTCCGGCCTGCCGAGTTGCGACACAATGGTGCTTACCTCCGGCGACTCTCTGATCGAACGCCGGATATCGCCGGCCAGTCGATCGGCCTGCTCGAAAGAAATATCGACCGGCATGGTCGCCCGAATCCACAAATTTCCTTCCTCCAGCGCCGGCATGAATTCTCCGCCCATGAATTGCAGCGCGACGAGCGAGAACCCGACCAGCCCCGTCGCAATCCCCATCACAACGAAACGATGTTTTAGCGCCCACCGAATGATTTTCGAGTAGACCGAACGGATGAGGCGGATCGCCATTGTATCGGACTCGCTGATCGGCCCCGTAAGCAGGATCGAACACAAGGCCGGAGCGAGTGTAAAGGCCATGAGCAACGCGCCCACCAACGCGAACCCATAGGTCACGGACATCGGCGCAAAAATTCTTCCCGGCACCCCCGTCATCGTAAAGAGAGGAATAAACGCCACCACGATGATCGCCGTGGAAAAGAAAATGGGCCGCCCCACCCGCCGAGCGGCCTGAACGATGTGTTGCTGCACCGTCAAGCCGCTGTGCTTGCCGTGCGCCACGTGAAAGAACACGCTCTCAACCATGATGAGAGACGCGTCGATAATGATGCCGAAATCGATCGCGCCCAGCGAAATTAAATTGGCGGATTGCCCAAGAACGTTCATCATCATAAAGGTGAACAGCAGCGCAAAGGGAACCGTCAACGCGACGATCAACGCGGCACGCAAATGACCAAGAAACAGGAACAAAATGACGAACACCAACACCATGCCGCTGATCAGAATGTCGGTGACCGTCTCGACCGTCGTGTGGATCAACGCGGTCCGGTCGTAAAACGGCTTGATCGTGACGCCGGCGGGTAATTCCCATCGGTTTAGCTCATCGAGCTTTTGCCTGACCTTGTCCAAGACCGACAACGCCTTGTATCCTCGTTGGAGCAGCACGATGCCTTCCACGACGTCGTCGCGATCGTCGATACCGACTTTGCCGAGCCGGACGCGGTGGCCGACCTTCACGGCCCCGAGCATCTTCACGAAGACCGGCGTGCCCTCCCGTTCCGCCACCATCACGTTTTCAATGTCGTCAAGATCGTTGATCAGCCCCAGCCCCCGAATGTTGTAATTTTGCGCCCCGATGGTCAGGTAATTGCCCCCCACATTGGCATTGCTGTTGGCCAAAGCCGTCATTACCTCGGAAAGCGTCACTCCGTAGCTGATCAATTTTCCCGGATCGATATCGACATGGTACTCTTTGGTGGTTCCGCCGAAGGTCGTCACATCGATGACGCCGGGCACGCGTTTGAACACCCGCCGAACCTGCCAGTCTTGAATCGTTTTCAACTCCGTGAGGCCGACGCCGTCGCCCGTCAATTCGTACCGATAGATCTCCCCGATCGCCCACCAGGGCGACAGCACCGGCTGGGCATCCGGCGGCAGTTGGACCGAAGCAAGGCGGTTTAGGACCTCCTGGCGGTCCCGAAAGAGGTCCGTATCGAAGCCGAAGTACACTTTTACGTCGCTCAATCCGAAAAGCGACAGCGACCGGATGTCCGTGAGTCCAGGCATACCGGTCAACGCCACTTCGATCGGAACGGTAATCTGACGTTCAATTTCCTCCGCCGACCAGCCGGGATATTGAGTGATGACTTCTATCATCGGGGGGGAGGGGTCCGGATAGGCGATGACATCAAGCAGATGAAACGAGTACAGGCCTCCGAACAAGAGAGCCAAGCCGAGCGTGAAGATGAGAAATCGCTGCCCCAGGGAAATTTCGACGATTCTGGCGATCATGGGTCTCTGGTGTCGGAAACGCGGTCCGCAAGGGTCCGGTCAATCGGGGCGCCCGTTTCGGTCGGTTACTCCTTGATCAACACGGCGCCTTTGGTCACGATTCGCTCGCCGTGACGTATCCCTTCAAGCACACGAACCTGGTCGGAGGAGGTGTTGACGACCTTGACTTCCCGTTTCACGTACCGACCCGAATCCTCCGCAACGTACACGAACTGTTTGCCGTCTTTTTCCAAGACCGCCTCTCGCGGCAGGGTGAGAAACCGGCCGGCCTCGCTTAAGTCCAGTTGCAAGCGCGCAAACATTTCCGGCTTCAACAGACGGTCTTTGTTGTTCACCTGTGCCCGCACTTTGATCGTCCTGGTCGCGGAGTCGACGATATCGCCGACCGCCGTGACCCTGGCCGGAAAATCGACGTCCGGATACGCCTCGACTTTGACCACAGCGGACTGTCCTTCCTTCACCAGCGCCACGTCCCGTTCGTAGAGATCCGCCAACACCTGCAATTGATCCAGATCGGCGATCGTGAAGAGAATCTCTCCCGTCACCAATTGCCCCGGCGTCACGGTCCGCTCCACGACGACTCCCGTCAGCGGACTCTTCAATTCAAACCGCGAGGTGATGGTCTGCTGATCCAACGGCTTGTCCAATTCTTCGGGCGTGATTCTCAACGAAAGCAGGCGCTCTTTCGCTCGTCGAAATTCGGCCTGCGCCTTGACCAGCTCGTTTTCGGCCTGTTTGAGATCCTTGAGCGCCAGCGCCTTGACCTCGTACAAGTCCTTGGCCAACTCATACGCTCTGGCGGCATACTCCAATTCGGAATCTTCTTTCACGTACTCCGAATAGGCTTGCGCAATATCCGGACTGTCGACCACCAACAGAATATCTCCGGCCTTGACCCGATCGCCCAGGCGGGCTCGGACCTCAATCACCCGCCCTTGGAGCGGCGACGAGATGCGCGAATACCGATCCTCGCCATACGCCACCTTGCCGAAGAGCGTCAGCGTCTGATGGGAAACCCCCAATTCGACAATCGCCGTTTCAATAAGCGGCGTTGATTCGACCGATGCCGTTCTCTTATCGGCTTCAGGAAGGTTTGTCTTGGTCAACTCGGACGACTGGTCGGGACGACCACAGGCCGCGAGCAACAGCAACACCGATGACCAGACCAATGCGCTGTTGCAGGGAATCGTCTTCCGTCCCCATCTTTCACTCATTCCTGGAATCCTGTTCTTGACTCGGGCCGACACCTCGAACGTTCCGTTTCAAATCCCGATATTTGCCCCAACGGCATTTTCCAATTGGAGAACGTTCCGCTGATACGTAAACAACGCCTCGATAAAATTTTCTTGGATCGTCCAAGAGCTTCTGGCCGCGTCCAGCAAATCGACAAGCGTGGCGCCGCCCCGCTCATAGGCGCGTTCCACGATCGTCAACGTCGAGCGCGCGTCGTCGAGCACGCCGCTGAGGTAGGCTTCGACCAACCGCCGGCTGTGGACGACGTTGCGATAGGCAACGTCCACCTGATTTTCGACAAGGTTCAACGTTTTGGAGAGATCCGCTTGAGCCGACTGCATCGCCGCCTCCGCCTGCATGATACCGCCCTGGTTTCGGTTGAACAACGGCAGCGGGAGCCCAAGACTGATGCCGATTTGATTGGAGTTGTCCGGTCCCCTTGGTCCTTGAATGGCATAGCCGGCTCCCACCGTCACATCGGGAATCCGATAGGCCTTGGCGAGCTTGAGGTCGGCCTCCCGTTGCGAAAGGGTGAACCGTTTCACGCGCACGTCGGGGCGGGATTCGAGGGCGAGGACGCCCAGCACGGCGCGATCAAGGTCCAATCGCTTGAACTCCAAATTACTCGTCAATTCCAAATCGGTGGCAGGGGAAATCCGCAGCAGTTGGCGAAGATCGGAAAGGGCTGATTCGACCTCCTGAAGAGCCTGGATCTCCCGGGACTGGAAATCGATGTACTGGAGCCGAATGCGAATCAGCTCGATTTCCGCGATGAATCCTTTCTTGAACCGAATGGTATTGATCTCAAGAATGCGCGAGAAGCGATCCTTGTTTTCCTCCGCCAAGGCGAGTCGCCTCCGCGCGAGCTGAACTCGATAGTAGGCATCCTTGACCGCAAAGCCGAGCTGACGGACCGCATCCTCGAAGCCCGCCTCCGCCGACTGCGTACCGAATTCGGCGCTCTCGATCCGATATCCCCGTTTTCCAGCCAACTCGAACAATTGTTGAATCTGCGGATAGAACTGTCCGCTGCTCGACAGTGTTCGGCCGTCGACGGGAGAGGTCACCACCCCGACGGAAACCACCGGATTCGGGAACAATCTCGCCGTGACCTCTTCCCCTTTACTGATTTCAATGCCGAACTGGGCGATCAGAAGGTCGAGATTTCTCCTGAGGAACAACCCGACCGCTTCGTCAAGGCTCAATCGCAGAGTCTTGTCCGATGCGGCCTCGTCTGATCGCGGAAGCATCCGAAGGACCGGATCCGGCGAGGCACTGGAGGCCGCCGGTTCGCCGCCGACGACGCAGCAGATCGCCGAGACAAATAAACCGAGCAACAGCAACCCGTGGGACAACCGGTACAGCACACAAGCTTTCTTCATGGATCAGCCGAGGAAGATGCTGTTTAATAGATTCCCCCGCCTTTACAGGCGGGGTGCTCTCAGAATTCAAGCTGCGCTTGTCCCGCGTCTTCCTTCCCTTGTCGAGCAACGTACCGTC